>NZ_JADBVE010000395.1:0-5411 GCF_020245285.1 Microcystis sp. M31BS1 | reverse complement strand
GATTTTCTTGAGCATGAGCAAGCTGGCGCGACCAACAAGAATCACAGTGCGGAAAATCTGCTGTTTCTGTAGTCTCAGGGTATCTCGCAGGTCGGCCGAGCCGATGCTATTCTCCAAAGATTGGCGTTTTCGCTCTGTTTCTGCCAATTTCTGGCATTTAACCGCCACTGCCTCCTTGATTTCCTCGGTCAGTGACTGGAAAAACCGCCGGTATTCATCCTTATGGTCGGTGAGAAATCTGATTAACTGGTTATAGTCCTTGACTAATCTTTCTAATTCTTGAAAAGTTTCCTCGAAATTGAGGGGTTCTTCTTTTTTCCTCAATCCTAACCATGTATGGCGAACCCGTTTTCCGGTTTTAATCAGTTGCTGTCTTTCTTGAATCTGATCCTGCAAAACCAATAAATCGGGGCGATTTAGTTGGGGAAGTTGATAGGTTTTCCGATAAAGCTTGATTTTCGCCGTTTCTTCTGCCATCGCCTTGGTCGCTGAGGGTGAGTTTTTTCTATTTTAGCCTGATTTTTTGATCAGCTAAGACGTATCTTAACCGCCTATCCTTAAACCCCCCCCGATGTCGGTAGGGTAGATTCATAGTAGGATAGATTCATCGTAGGGTTGATTCATGAATCAACCCTACCCCGATGTCGGGGGTTTGGGGGTCTTGCCTCTTGCCTCTTCTCAACAAGCAATTTAAATTACGAACAGCTTACTAAGAGCTAATTTCACGACCGAGGTACTCAAGCTTATCGAGAACAGATTGAAGCAAAGATCGCCGCTGCTCGACGACAATATCTAAGTTAGCCAACATATACTTTACGTCTTTGTAGGCATTGTCCAGCAAGGTAAGTAATAACTCGCGATCGCCTGCGCTCTCTTTTTCTGATGGGGTGCGGGTCCGTTGGGGTAATAAGTCCGCTGGTGGAGAAGGAGGGAAGGGCGATCGCTCGGACTCTAGCTGTTGAATCGTTTGCTGTAAATTTTCAATCACCCCATACATTTCCATCGGGTCAAAAACCCTTAACAGACTGGTTTGTGTAACAATACCCAACCCCCGACCCCAGTTCCAAGAAACCACCAAACGCCCCACCCGCCGTTTTTGCATTTCCTGATGGGCCGTCCACAGGGAATCCTCGGGACTGAGGAGAAATAAGGGCGTACTCATCACCGTCTGGGCCCTAGTTTTGTGCAGATCGATTTGAACTGCTTGAAACTGGACAAGATCTCGCTCTGTCACAATACCAACAGGGTAGTCATTGTCTTCGGAATTTCTCTGGGTGATCACCACACAACTGACACGATGTTCCGCCATTAACTGGGCCAATTGCAGGACTGTGGCGGTGAGTGGGGCCTGTACCACTTGACTGGTCATCACATCCGATACGCGACGAAATCGCAATAGATTGGCCGGACGCAATATCTGGCGAATACTTTCATGGGATATCACCCCGACTAATTGTCCTTGGTCATCGACAATCGGCAAATGGCGAATGCGGTAGCGCCGAAACAAAAACAGGGCAGCAAAAATGTCTTGAGCAGATTGCTGGGGTAACGTGATCAGGGGATGCACCATCACATCAGCAACGGTTGTCTCAGTCAGGTTAATTCCTTGAGCGGTGAGTCGCACCACATCCCGTTCTGTCAAAATTCCTAATAGCTCTTGCCCTTGCACCACCAGCAGACAGCTAACACGCACCTCTCCGGCCGGAGCAGCTAGAGGGGATAGGTCATCGGTGAGTAAACACAGACGGTTATAGGCCTGGCCGATCATGGCGATCGCATCTGCCAGGGAAGTGGTTGGCGGCACCGTCAAGGGTTGGCGATTGATCGCCTTTTCCAGATCGGGGGCCCAACTCAGAGGTGTATCGAGGGACATCAGCACCATCCTGCGATCGCAAAGGACAAGATAGACAGAACAGTCACTGGGCAAAGAACCCAGACTCTCAGAGTTGCCAAAACCCGTTCTAAAACTATCTCAAAGTGTAGCGTCATTTAACTTTTTCCTAAAAGATGTAACGTTTTGTTACAATTTTTATTAAACTCGTAAAGATTTTAGACCCACTTCGGTGTATCATAGAGGGATGTAACAGGTTAAAGCCTGAAACTTTTTATTTAGCGGTTATTCAGCCTCTAATGGTTTCAGGGGCGGCATCACCAGACGCTGGGGTGAGTACTTCCGGGTTCTGGTCGGCCTGAAGGGTTACTCCGGAAATTCTGGACACCTTTCCATAAAGTCGATCCAGCACTCGCTTTACGGAAATACGCTGCCATGGTAGACCGCGTTTGGTGGTGTAGCCCTGTTCATTAAGCCAATCGGCGATCTTCTGCAAGGATTTCCCTGATTTGTGATGACGGCGAATCAGTTCAATGACCCGGCACTCTTCCGGATCATCCACTAATTCCCCATCGATCGATCGTTGTCCAAAGGCAGGGGAGCCGTAGCCCGCATAACCACCGTTGCTTGCTTTTGCTTGTCTGCCTTGTTCTAGCCGCTCCCAGGCAGATAAATCGTTGGAAGGGGTCGCTGTCATAGGGTATCTAAATGCAATAACTTGCAAAACCATATTATCGCAACTTAACGTCGCAAATTTGTTTTGATTGGGGGCAGCCGATGACGACTTACAAAGTAAAACCCCTGCATGAGCAGGGACTAGATGTCACCATCGATGTCTGGGACAACCAAACTATAGACGATACCCCCGGGAGGCGGACAAAGTTAAAGGGTCAAAGGCCAAGCATTTTTAGATGAGGAGCGGTTCAAAGCTGAATTTCTATTGTAAAACGCAGCGATCAGAGAATTTGTCCTAAGTTACACAGCATCAATCTGGAGATATAAACATGGGTACGGCTACATTTATTCAAGATGAAACTGAATTTGATTCCCTCTTAAAGAGTGAATCCCTGTTGGTGGTAGATTGCACAGCAACCTGGTGTGGACCTTGCAAACTGGTGGCACCGTTGATCGATCGATTGGCCGATGACTATCGCGATCGTGCCAAAGTCTTTAAACTTGACCTAGACAGTAACAAACTCGTGGCCAAACGCTTTGGGATTAGAAGTATTCCTGCTGTCATGGTATTTAAACAGGGGGAATTGATAGAAACATTAGTTGGGGTTAAACCCTATGAAGAATTTACGGAAGCCGTAGAACGACAATTACGGTGATAGTCTTCCACCGTTAACAAACACTCTGGGCAAACCTCCGACGTTGACCCTTTCCTTCTCACACCACTATTTAATTTTGAGGTATGGCGATGAACAAGCTTATAGAAATTCGGTGTCCTAACTGTGGCAGCGTAGCTCAACGGCTCTTGAGCGATCGCCTACCCGCAGGATATAAGTGTCCGGCCCGACAGGTTGCTCAGACGGAATGCCCAGTGTGTGATTATTTCATTGCCATGTGTTGGCAAAACGGCGCTGTGCTGGAGGCCTATGCTCCAGGCATTCAGGGGAACACAGCTGCGGCCATGCCGCCCCAGCCCCAACCAGCGATCGCCCATTGGTCTTTGTCATCTGTGTTCAAAGTGGCACTCAGCCCACAAGAGTCTAGGAAATTGCTATCGGGGCAACCCTAGTCAACTTTTGCGTTTATACCGGTCCTTTCATTTAACCAAACCAAACCATATATGCTACAAGCTCAAGAAATTATGACTCAAAACGTTGTCACCATTCGTGGTTCGGCAACGGTTGCCGATGCCGTGAAATTGATGAAAGAAAAAAAACTGCGGGGTTTGATTGTCGAACCGCGCCATGAACAGGATCCCTATGGAATTGTCACCGAAACCGACATCGTTTACAAAGTGGCGGCCTTTGGCCACGATCCTAAAACTATGCGGGTCTATGAAATTATGGCCAAGCCCTGTGTGGTTGTCAATCCCGAACTGGGGGTGGAATATGTGGCCCGGTTATTTGCTCAAACCCGCATTCGCCGCGCCCCAGTGATTCAGGGTAAAACTTTGCTGGGCATTATTTCTGTGAGTGATATTCTCTTCAAGAGCGATTTTGTCGAAAAGCCGAAGCGGTTGTTCATTGAAGATGAAATTGAAGCGGCTCGCGAAGACGCGCGGGCAATTTGTGCGGCCAAGGGTGAAACCTCTCCCGATTGCGCTGCGGCCTGGGATGTGGTGGAGGAACTCCAGGCCGAAGCCTCCCATCAACGGGTCAAAAAACAGGGGAGTAACTCATTTCAGGCTTACTGCGAAGCCAATCCCGATGCCTTAGAGTGCCGCATTTATGACGATTAAATCCTGGAGGAATGTAAAGATTTATTAAATTGTAACATAGGCTACAGCTTTGCTTGGTTTATTGTGTATTGCTTCACTGTCCTCCTTCTGTCTTGGGTTGGGCTATCCCTTAACCCAAGCTACGAGGGGGAACGGACTACGTTCCTTGTCCCCTTTCTCCTGTAACAGTTCTTGATGGGTTTGTCTGAGTTTAGCCTGATTGATAATGATAGCGAGCTTGTAAAAAATAAACCTTATTTCCTGTGACTTTATAAACTAAACGATGCTCTAAGTCGATCCGTCGTGACCAAGTGTCGGCAGCAATATACTTAAGAGGTTCGGGTTTACCCAATCCTGTAAACGGATCGCCATCCAAAATATCTGCCACTAAGTCTAAAATTTTATCGCCTTTTTTCGGTTCGTTCCGATACCACCAAGCTAAATCTGCTTTGAAATCAGGACTAAAAACGGGCAAATAACCATGAATAGGATTATTTTGAGGTTTATCTGGCTTATTTTCTCTTTTAGGACTCAATTCCTAACTCCTCTTTCAATTCAGCTAATGTTTGAGGAGTTGCATCTTCTGTCTGGGTCCATGCCAAAGAGCGAAATAAGCGTTGGGCATTTTCTGGCGAGCGCAATAAATAAACACACTCTAATAAACTGGAAAGCTCATCTTCAGCAATTAAAGCCACATTTTTCTGATTGCGACGCTTAATGACGATAATTTGAGATTCGTCACACACCTGATCTAAGAGACTGGCTAAATTCATTCTCGCTTGAGAGTAGGTGGTTTCTTTGCTTAACATGATTTTTGGGGGAGACTTGTACAACCTTATTGTACAATTCCACGCTCTTGAACTCCCCAAAAACCCCAAAATCTGAGTCGCTCGTTAGGGGGAGAAATATAAAGATTTATTAAATTGTAGCTTTTAATACAGTTGTGGGGGGGGGAATGTGTGTTGTTCTACTAAGCTAAAACGCACTTAAACCACCTAAAATAGAAATAGTAACTTGAGAAAAATCCTACTTATGCCAGCCAAAGATTTCCTAGACTTAGAAGAAAAGAAAAACGGCTCTTCTGGTTTTCGTGTGTTAATTTTTGTTATGAATTAAAGCAAGCAAACAGCTTAAGTCGAAGATGTTCAAAATTGGTAAATCCATAACTCATTCTTTTAATAAGCTTTATTT
>NZ_JADBVE010000394.1:0-39211 GCF_020245285.1 Microcystis sp. M31BS1 | reverse complement strand
TTGTCCCTACATTTTCGGAGTATAAATCATGAATTGTCCCTACATTTTCGGAGTATAAATCATGAATTGTCCCTACATTTTCGGAGTATAAATCATGAATTGTCCCTACATTTTCGGAGTAAAATTTATTAATTATACCTACATTTTCGGAGTAAAATTTATTAATTATACCTACATTTTCGGAGTATAAATCATGAATTGTCCCTACATTTTCGGAGTATAAATCATGAACTATCCCTACATTTTCGGAGTAAAATTTATTAATTATACCTACATTTTCGGAGTATAAATCATGAATTGTCCCTACATTTTTGGAGTAAAATTTATTAATTATCCCTACATTTTCGGAGTATAATTCATGAATTGTCCCTACATTTTCGGAGTAAAATTTATGAACTATCCCTACATTTTCGGAGTAAAATTCATGAATTTTCCCTACGTTTTTTTCGGAGATGTCTAATGATGACACAGCTAGTCTCTCTGCTATAGTACAAAAGTCGTTTAGCATGATACGCTATGTTACCTTATTGCGATCGCTTTGAACTTTTCCTATTCCCTTTGAGTCGCTTGTCTAACCTGTTCGATCTCTAATTCTAAAGCTTGTGCTATCTGTTCAAAGTTTAATCCTAATGCCAATAAACGCTGTTAATTCAGCTTCTTGTCTGCCTTACTCCAAAGCTTCCTGATAAACTTTAGTTTGTTTTAAATCACTTAAACTAAACATCGCTTCTATCTCCTTTCTACTGACTTGGGGTAGCTTATAAACCAAGATTGTCTCTATCAATTCTAAAAGTTCTTGCTGTTGTTTGACCTGAGGTAATTCTTGTCTAATCCGTGGAATTAATTGTTTTCCCTGCTCGATCGCTCTTGCGGTGGGTGCTATAATTAATTGTAACATCGATATTCCCAGGGATTCCACTTCCCTAATTTTCAGGGAAAAAGTCCCAGAATTTTACCCCCTGAACACTGCAAGGACTGGCACTTTTTGCTTTTAAAAAAGCCTTTAGATTTATTCAGCAAACCTTAATTAATTAGTCCTTGAGCATTGCGATACATTGGGCTAAAGAAGCGTTAGTTTTCAACGCTTGCGGGTTAATATGGGTGGCAGCGGCTCGATAACCTTGTTCTAAGAGAGCCGCAATTAAATCTTCCCTTTTGGGTAAATCTAATTTACCCCTTCTACCAATTTCACGAAAGCTATAAAAATAGGGAGGAAAATCGTTCTCTTCCCTCATTATTTCTAACAATTTAACTACCTTTTTCCACTGCCATTGATCGGCTAAATCTGCCATTTTTTCTAGATAAAAGCGATCGTGTAAACTGCCTAACCACAAGGGTCCGGTTAAAGTTAAAGGTTGCCCGTCCCCAGAACAAACTATCTTGCCTAACTTCGGCCAAGGCACTGATTGATATTCCCCGCAGCTATGACAATAACCGAGAAAACCGTAGTTATGACTATTTAATTGTCTATTAGCTGTTAACCGCACCATCACCCGATAACTTTGACCGAAAAAGAAGGAAAAAACTGGCGTAATTCCTAAACCTAACCGGGCTGATTCTAATTGCAAACCGGCGATAATTAATCTTAATCCCTGTTCGTGGGCAGCTGGATGATTGCGAGCAGAGGCTCCATAATCAGCTAAACTATTTTCTAGATTATGACCCGTCAGCGTCCGTCCATCGGTATTAGTTAGATAAATTAAACCACCGATTTTAGTGGCTAAAGGAATAGCACTAAACAGAGATGCGGGAGAACCAAAAGCATCAATATCAACTAGATCATAATGGTCTTTTTTAAGATAACATTCTAGGAGAACTTCTTGGGCAGATTTATAGGTTATTTTGATTTTTTTCTGTTGTAATAAACTCTCTAAGTTAGCGTCTAAAGTTGGCTTAATTTCTGGATTACCATCATTAACCCACAGCCAATCCGCACCACTTTCTAACCAATACCTGAGCGCTCGCACACCAGAGCCGCTCATTACTTCTAAAACGCGCAAACTGCCCCGCTCTTTTTGGGCAATTGCCGCCCCTAAAACTCCTAAATCTCGGACGATTTTACTCTCCGGTCGATAAAAAGTATTGTTGATATTAAATATCGCTTTTTCTTCCTGCATCGCTCATCTCATAATTAAGTAGGTAGGCACAATTATTTGTAGGATGGGTTAGCGGTAGCGTAACATGAGCGGGCGTTGGGTTTCATGCTTCAACCCAACCTACGTTCATTTTATATTTAATTCCACCCACCTACTTAGCACTCGATCTCTTCTTTTGTCTTTCCATGATTAACTAGGATCGAAAAGGGTCAACCACTGCCAAAACCAATCAGACATCAAGATAGAAGTAAATCTAAAGAAAGTGTGAAATTATCAGAAATTCCCGATTTTTTTACTATTATATCCCTAAAAAGCTGATAGTTTCCCCATGAGAACGGCAAATTGAAGGTAAAAAATAACTATTTTTTAATATCTTATAACAGTTTAATCCGGTCTGATGGGAGATAACCTAAAAGCAAAATCATTCAACCTTGATATAGAGATGAAAAAGTATCTAGCAGAGTTCATCGGGACGTTTTGGCTCGTTCTCGGTGGTTGCGGTAGTGCCGTTTTAGCGGCAGTATTTGTGGGTAAAGCCAAGAGTGTCGTAGATGGTGCTGATTTTAATATCCATCTGGGGATTTCTTTTGTGGGTGTCTCCCTCGCTTTTGGTTTAACGGTTCTTACCCTTGCCTACGCTTTCGGGCATATTTCGGGGGGACATTTTAATCCCGCCGTTTCCTTCGGTCTCTGGGCAGGGAAACGCTTCCCCGGTTCGGAACTACTTCCCTACATCATCGCTCAAGTTTTAGGGGCGATTTTAGCGGCGGTAATTATCTACATTATTGCCAGTGGTCAACCTAGTTTCGCTCTGGGAGGCCGTAACCCTCTGGCCACCAATGGTTACGGAGAACATTCTCCCGGTGGTTACAGTTTATTCGCCGCTTTGGTCACGGAAGTGGTCTTGACCTTCATGTTCTTAATTATCATTTTAGGCTCTACCGATCGACGCGCTCCAGCGGGTTTTGCTCCCATCGCTATTGGTTTAGGATTGACCTTAATTCACTTAATTAGCATTCCCGTGACCAATACCTCCGTTAACCCCGCTCGTAGTACCGGTGTTGCTCTTTTATGCGGTAATATGGCTCTCGTTGGTCAATTATGGTTATTCTGGATTGCTCCCATTGTTGGGGCCGTGGCTGCGGGTTTCCTCTACAATAGTTTCTTTGAAGAAACTTTAGAAGAAAGGCGAGTTAGAGAATAAGTGGAAAGTTACCGCTAAAGTTTGATTGCTTCAAAAGTCAAGTGCTGATAGCGATTCCTGTGGGGTCGCTATTTTTTTCGTCCCCACCGACAAAATTGAGCAGCGCTCGTCGTCCTTGCTCGCCTCGATCGAGTAAAGTAATCTCTAGATAATTTTCCGGCAAAAAAGTTAAACGTTCTGACCATTCGATCGCCACTATCCCTAAATCCACCTCGATTCCCTGCCAATAATTTTCTAGGTACAGCGCCTCGATATCTTGACCCTGCAAACGATACAAATCCAAATGATACAAAGGAAGGCGGCCTTCGCTATATTCGTTAACGAGGGTGAAGGTAGGACTAGCTATAGGCTCTTGAATACCCAATCCTAGGCCAATTCCCTGTACTAAGGTGGTTTTTCCCGCTCCCACATCGCCTTTTAATAAAATTACACTGCCGGGGGCCAAGGTTTGCCCCAGTTTTTCCCCTAAATTGACAGTAGCTTCTCGATCGGGTAAGTCGATAATCATTTTTTCCGCTAGGATGCCAATTAATCACTGATTCTAATATGAGTAGGTAGGCGTTAAAAGTTATCAGATGCCCCCCTTATTAAGAGGGGATCCCCCCGCCTACCGGCACCCCCCTTATCAAGGGGGGCAGGGGGGATCGAACCTAAAATCCATTTTTAATTTAATTATAACCAGCTACTTAGCGATCAGAGCAGGTTTCTGACCTTCTTGGCCCTGGTGGGCTAAATCTGGTCTTTTGATCGAGAAAAATAGAAGCAGTTAAACTCATCTCTTATCTTTTAGTCTTACCTTTGGTCAAATGGTCGCCATCAGGGCAGAGATAAGCGATCGGCGAAACCTTCCGGTAGATTAGACTAAATGGGAGTTGGTTAACTGCTTTTATAAAATTGATGGTTCCCTAACCATCAGCATTGTCTAGGGTCGAAGGCAATAAAACAACCGAAGTTTAGGACTTTAAGCCAGAAGTTAAGAAAAAAAGTGAAATTATTATTTTTGAGTAATGGCCACGGTGAAGATGAGATCGCGATCCGGATTATTAAAAGACTGCAATCATCTCCCCTCTGTCCGGATATTACTGCTTTACCCCTAGTGGGTAACGGTTATGCTTATACTCGTCTGGGGATTCCCCTTCTCGATCGAGGTCAAAAAATGCCCTCTGGGGGTTTTATCACCAGGGATGTCAAACAATTATGGCGAGATTTGCGGGAGGGATTATTAGGATTAACCTCCCGTCAATACCGTCTGGTCAAAAATTGGGGCCAAGAAGGGGGAAAAATTGTCGCAGTGGGAGATATCTTACCCCTTGCCCTTGCTTGGTTGAGCGGGACAGATTATGCTTTTGTGGGAACGGCTAAATCGGAATACTATCTCCGGGATGAGCAGGGATGGTTAGATAGTAGCTCGATGATCGATCGCCTCTGGGGTTCCTATTATTATCCCTGGGAACGCTGGTTAATGGCTCATCCTCGCTGTCGGGGGGTTTTTCCCCGGGATAGTTTAACTAGCAAAATTTTACAACAGTGGTCAATTCCCGTTGTCGATGGGGGTAATCCGATGATGGATGACCTTTTACCCTCGATAACGGGCGATTTTCCCCAAGATTGCCTAACTATTCTGCTGCTACCCGGTTCGCGCTTTCCCGAATCTCTCCACAATTGGCAGCAAATTCTCGCAGCTGTGACGGCCATGATCGGACGTTTTCCCGATTACAAGCTGGAATTTTTGGCAGCGATCGCTCCTCCTCTCCCCCTAGAATCTTTTACGGCTGCTTTAACTTCCCGGGGTTGGCGAGAACAAAGCATAAACAAGTTTATTTGTCAAGAGGTATTTATAACTATTTCTCAAAGGGATTACGCCGAATATTTAGGCCGTTGCCATCTAGCGATCGCCATGGCGGGAACTGCCACGGAACAGTTCGTCGGTTTGGGTAAACCGGCGATCACAATTGCGGGATCTGGACCACAATTTACTCCCCATTTTGCCAAACTGCAACAGCGTTTATTAGGCTGTTCAATTCTCTTAGGTGATAGTGCCGACTCAGTGGCGGACAAGTTAGAATATTTATTACAAAATCCCCCAAAGTGGCAAGAAATCGCCTTTAATGGTCGTCAGAGAATGGGATCGGCCGGTGCCTCCGATCGCATTGCCCAATGGTTACTAGGGGATTTTTGCCCTTAAACGAAAGTATCGGTCTGATTTTCGCCGCTAGTGGGCCCCTCAAAAATAGTTTCTAGGGCGATTTTTTGGGCGCTTGGTTGTTGTCCATAGCTGAAAAGATAGGGAATTTCTCCGCTTTGTTGACGAAACCACTGGAAAACGTAGGGACTACCATAAATAATCAATGCTTGAATTTGTCCAGTTTTCAGCAAAGCTTGATAGATAGCTTTCGTTTCCTCCCTTAATCCGGCACTACCCCGAAAAGGATTACCACGGATGAATACTTGTAGGAGAGTCGTTTCTGGGGAGACGAGGGACTGATTAAAGGTGCTACGGTCGATTATTTGGGTTTGATAACCCCATTGTCGGGGAATTGTCACCGCCGGACAAGAGCGATCGAGAAAGTCACAGTTGAGTAAATCATCGATAATGATTAAATTGCGGCCTTGAGTGGCTTTAATGGGTAAATTACCGCTAACTGTTTGGGAATCTTTTAAAATATCGCTGACAATCTCTAGAGCTTGCGGTGCCGCTAAACTGCTTAAGGATTCTAAGGATGGCTGTCTTTGCCCTAATTTTTCCTTTGCTCGTTGAATACGTTGCCAAGAATCATTAATTCTGGCTTCGCTAATTGTACCCGCTTGCACGGCACTATACACCGCTTCGATCGCTTCGATCGGATCGGGAGGCATTAACAGTATATCGGCCCCCGCCTGTACCGCCCTCACTGCTATGGCGGCAGCGCTGGCAATTTTAGTCACTCCTCCCATAATCAGGGCATCGGTGACGATTAAACCCTGAAAACCGAGATTTTGGCGCAGTTTTTCCCCGAGAATTTTCGAGGAAAGAGTAGCGGGAAATTCGGCATCCCAAGCGGGAATTAACAGATGGCCTGACATAATACTATCAACCCCCGACTCGATCGCCGCTTGAAAGGGCGGCAATTCGATCGCTTCTAGGCGATGATGATCGTGGTTGATGATGGGAAGATCGAGATGGGAGTCATTGCTGGTGTCACCGTGGCCGGGAAAATGTTTGGCCGTGGTCAAAACTGGATAGGAATCGGCCCCTAAAATAAAAGCTTGAGCTAGATTAGCGACGATTTCGGGAGTTTCAGCGAAGGAACGAATATTGATAACAGGATTGTCGGGATTATTGTTCACATCGACAATTGGGGCTAAAATCCAGTTAATCCCGATCGCTAGTGCTTCCTTCGCGGTAATTGCTCCCATTTCCCTAGCATATTCTGTGGCTTTTGTCAAGCTTTTTTCAGCTATTTTTCCTAAAGCCATCGGTGGGGGGAACCAAGTAGCGCCGGAAAACCTTTGGCCGACTCCCTCCTCGATATCGGCAGCAATGAGCAGAGGATTATCCCCGGACCAACTTTGTAATTGTTGGCTACGGAGAGCGATTTCGGCGGCGCTGCCTCCCAACAGAATCACCCCACCGAGGTGGAGGGTTTCTAACCAATGTTTCAGGGTGGCGTTGACAGGTTCCCAAGCAGGATAGCGGATTTGTTGGTCAAAGAGATAGCCGGAAGCGCGGACTACTATCATCTGACCAATGCGTTCTTTTAGGGATAAAATGCGATCGCTCACTATTCAGTTATCAGTTATCAGTTATCAGTTATCAGGTTTAAGTTTTAAGTTCCCAGTTTTGTCTAAATCCAGTTTTGCCTAAATTTAGTTATCCTCTACTGGTCACTGGTCACTGATATCGGAATCGTCATCTTCTGGGGGTCGATCGCTTTTAATATGATCAAGAAGGTGTAACATTCGATCGCCGCGTTCAAGGGAAGAATCTTCTAGGAAGACCACTTCGGGGGTACGTCTGAGACGGATGCGTTGACCGAGTTCGCGCCGGACGAATCCCGCAGCAGCTTTTAACCCGGCCATAGTTTCGGCCTTTGCATCTTTGTTGCCGTAGATAGACACAAAAATCCTAGCGTGTTGTAGGTCGTGGGAGAGATCTACATCGGTAACGCTAACCATACCAGCACCGACCCGATCATCTTTAATTTCCATTAATAACATTTGGCTGACCTCGCGCTTAATTAGCGAGGACACGCGAGATACTCGACGGTCGTTAGCCATAATTTTTGTCCCCTAAAAACAGCGAAACCCTTACCATTGTATCAAGCTAATCCGAGCATGGCTTTGAGGGTGAAATAAAGAAAGGCGAAAGTTCCCCCCAGAAAACCCACAAGTGCGATCGCTGTGAGGGGATTTTTTAATAAAGGGGCCAACCAGCCGAAAAAGGCGAAGAAAATCCCTAAACTAAAGCTAATCAGATAGCGGGGGTAACGGCTCACGTTATCAAAAAAGTCGCCCATAAATTTTATTTATTATCTTTGTCCGTAAGTAATTATAGCAGTAAGCTTCGATGCTGCCACGCCGCCCGATTCAAGGGACTTAGCCACAGCCATGTTCAAGGATAATTCGATAACCTTTGAGAGAAGGATCGGTAAAAACATCCTCTGGATTCCGACCGATCGCTATCTGTTTTTCTGGTAAAACTAAAGTGATAACGGGTAAGGTAGAAGTATTTATACGCGGACAAAAAGATGGGGCTGTGCATCATAATTAGGGCGATGGAAGTCCTAGCAATTGGAGTGGATGGGAATCACTGGGTGGCGAAATCCAAGGCTCTCCTACAGTTGTTTCTTGGGGAACTGACAAACTTGATTTTTTTGCCCGTGGGATGAATAACCGGATTTAGTATTATTTAGGGCTTGCTGAAAAAGTTTTTCGTGGGGCAGGGTCTGGGGTTTTACCCATTTTCAGGGAAAAAGTCCCTGAATTTGCCCCCTGATCACTCCCATGCCGGGTACTTTTTGATTGACAAAAAGTCTAAAAGTCTTATCCAACAAGGTTTTAAGATTTATTCAGCCAGCCCTATATAACTGATTACTGATTACTGTCGCGGCTGCACGGGGAAACCTTGACGCTGAAGCATTTCCGCCGCATCTTGGCCCGGTTGATAGTTGATGCCGAGGGTAGAGGTGGCCGTATCCTCGATGATTTTGGGAGTGAGGAGAATAATCACCTCCGAGCGGTCGTTGCGATTGGTACGACTGCGGAATAAAGCCCCTAAAATGGGAATATCCCCTAAAATCGGCACTTTTGTCTCAGAACTCTGTTGGCGCTCTTGGATAATCCCGGAAAGAATTAAACTCTGTCCATCCCGGAGACGAATTAAACCAGAAGTCAATTCCCGACGAATCAGAGGGGTAAGGGTGTTGACTGTCAGACCACCGCTATCAAATCGAATTGGAGACCCCGGAGAGGCAACAGTGGGGCTAACCGACAGGGAAATAAAGCCGTTATCATCCACCTGATCGATGTTTACCGCTAAAGTTAATCCAGCATCGGCCAGTACAGGGACAGTGGTGCGTACGCCACTGAGAGGATCTACACTTGTCGCCACACTTTCTAGCACTTTCTCGGTGAGCTTAACGGTGGCCTGTTGACCTTCCTGCACCACCAGGGAGGGATCGGTGAGAATCTTGGCATTTCCTGTCTGAATTGAGGCTTGCAGGGTCATCAGGAATTTTTGGGGATACTGGAATAGGGTCGGGGGTTCGTATTCATACTCTATTATTCCCGTCTCTGGGTCAATATTAATATCACTCAAACCGGGTTGAAAGGGGTTAACAGTGCGACCAAAACTAGGGCGCGAGTAGGGTGTTAGACCCCCTAAAAAGTCATTCGGTCCCTGGTTAACACGGCCAAAAGGAGCGCCATTCTGAATGTCAATAAAAGGTTGAATTTCTGCTGTCCCCGTACCCGATATGATATCGAAAATCGGCACAACAGGCTGTGCAAAAGCCCCCGCTCTGCCTACAGTCGAGCTAGTGGGTGGGTTGATATTACCAAAGTTCAGCACTGCCGCCCCGTTATCTTGAACAAAGAAACCATCGTTAAAACCGAAGGAAAAACTACTGTTAAAACGGTCTGTATTGAGTAGGTTAACATCGATAACTTTGACATTAACTACCACCTGACGGCGACGGGCATCTAGTTGGGTTAATAAAGAGGTGGCGATCTGGACTTGCCGCGCTTCGCCGATTAAATTGATAGAATTAAGGCGCTCGTCGGCGGCAACTCTTAAACCAGTTAAAAGTAAGGCAGCTTTTGAGCCTTTCGTTTCTTGGGGGGCCAGTGGCTCTAGGGTAGGAGGAACATCCCGGCGACCGATGACTCGTCCGGTGAGGGGATCGACGATATCCTCGGTTTGGGTAACTAAACGCTGGTATTCTGCCCCTTGGGTAGCGAGGAAAGTGGCGGCGGCGACGGATTTAACTTGGTTGAGACGCAGGGTGCGGCTAATCAGATTACGAGCGCCTTGGGGTAATTGCGCCCCAACAAAGATAGTTGTACCCTGACGGTTGGCCTGGAGTCCAGAAATTAACAATACGGCATTAAAAATGTTTTCCACCGATTCGTTAGTAAATTCTAAGGAAACTGTCTGAGAGGTGGCGTTAGTTTCCCCCTGGGCGCTGGTGAAAACGACGTTATAACCGGCATAGTTAGCAAGGGTCATTAACACTTCTCTAGCGGAAGCTTCCCGGAGTAAAACACGAGGTACAATCATATTACGCTCGAATTTGACCTTTTCGGCACTAGCATCGATGTTAGAGATGGCAATATCTCCCACCGGTGGGGCGACGGCCCGGGGTAGGGTGGGAGCGCCGGGGGCTTGGGGTGCGCCTTGAATGATAATTTCGGGGTTGGGGACAAGGGGCGCACTTTGGGCGAGCAGTTTTTCACTAGCTAAAATGCGATCGCTGATCTCCTTTTGTACGGCATCGGGGGTGGGAACGAAATTCTTAGGTCTTTTTTGTAAATTTTCTTGACTAAACTCTTGCGAAAATTCAATTTTTGATGTAGTCGATTTTAACTCTGAACCATCGAAGGACTCGGGGGTTTCGGCCAAAGTGCTCAGGGGAGCCATCAATAAAAACGAGGCAATTTGGGGGACAAACAGAGCATAACGGGACGAATTCACTTTAATTTCACTCCTCAACAATTGGGGGATTCAACGGACAAAAAACTAAACACTCACACCGGATTGAAAACTATTATTGGCGCGGACTAGCGGGGGGTTGACCTTCGGCGGGGGGTTGACCTTCGGCGGGGGGGGGCGGTGCTAATTTCGCCAATTCTTCAGCATTGAGAGGAATAATCACATCGAGAAGAAAGGTGGTAGTAACGGGTTGATCGCCTTGGGGAACGATAGTGGCTTTATTGTTGCCAGTACTAACCACTTGAACCGCCGATCCTTCCTTTTCCATCTGGGTATTGAGACTGTTGAGCAAAATGAGCGGCTGTAATCTTTCTAAATCCCGAATAACCTCTTGAGTGTTAGCATAGTTCCCTTCGATCTTGACGTTAAGAGTTTGACGTTTGAGCTTATTATTAACCGCGCTACCGAGGGAACCATCGGAAACCACCACTGGTTCTAGTACTTGGGGTTGGAAACTAATCAGCTTAACATTGCGAGACTTAAAGATCTTGCTAATATCTAAGAGAATTGTGCTTAAGTTCTTTTCTTGAGCAAAAAGCGCGAGAATTTGCTGTTTAGTTGCCTCTTTTTGTTGCAACTGACTCTCAATTTTTGCTAATTCGGCCGGTCCGAGACCGCTTTTTTGTTGATCTATCTGTTGTTGTTTGCCAGCTGCATCGTTTTGCAACTGTTGCAAGGTATCATAAGCGGGCATCACCCAGTTAAAAAGCAGATAAAAAGAGCCAAGTAAACCCACCACAGCGGCAGCGATGCCACTATTGCGGGGCGTAAAAGTTATCCCGAAAGCGACAGGATACTCCTCAAATTCCTCTAATTCCCGATCTTCAAATTCTTCGGTAAAGGTCATGGTTGAATAGCTCCTTGGCGTTTGAGAGTGTTAATCCTAGTGATAACTCCGATCGCTCCATTCCGGGCGAGATTGGGCAGTTGTTCCGTAGCGGGAGTATCACTTAATTGGGCGGTGATCACAAATTGAACCGCTTGGGGGAAAGTAACATTAATATTTTTGTACTGATTATCCACCTCTACGGGTAAATCGGCCAGGGCAGCACTTTCGATCACCGTTTGCCTACCCTGTAAAAAAGGAGAAGCTTGTAGGGTTAAGAGATAATCATTGACTGCTTCGTAATTACTGGCAAAACCACTGATTTTTAAGCGAGTAGCCCGATTCTGTTGCCCTTGATCTGGGGCAGCGGGAACCTCCACCTGCTGCACACTGGTTAGCTGGACACTAGGGGGAGTTTGCAGGCGAATTTCCTGAAGAATAGCTGACCAAGGCCTAATCTGATTGAATACAGTTACCAGAGCTTCATTTTCTTCTCCTACCGCCGTTAGTTGCGCTTTCATGTCTTCTAGCTTTTTGCTTTGGGCTTGCAGTTGACCTAATTCCGCATCCAGTTGCTGAATTAGGGCCTGAGTTTCGCTGGTTTGCCAACCGAGGATTAAACCGAGTAATCCCGTCAGTGTCAATAATCCGGCCCCCACTCCCACACCGATCAACAGGGGTGTTTGTTTACGCAGGTTAATAGCGGTGGAAATCTTGGCTGCGGGGGTTCCTTTCCCCGTTTGGCTAAGATGGCGATCCTTAAGAAAATTAACGTCAAGACTATACATAATTTTTGTCTATACCTCCCGTAATCCTAAACCGAGAACTGTTCCTAATCCCGGTCTTTCGGTATTAGGAATCTCTTGAGTTGTATCTAAGTTCAGTGATGCGATCGGATCGATTGCCATGGTGGGGACGCTGAGACGTTGAGTAAAGTATTCGTCTAGTTGCGCTAAACCGCCCCCGGGACCGGCTAAAAGTAATTGGACGATTTCCAGGTCATCACTTTGGTTAAGATAGAAATTAATTGATCGCCGTAACTCATCGGTTAATTCCCCTAAAACGCGCATCAGTGCCGTCATCCCGGCGTTAGTAGGGGCCCCGGAAGTGCCGGTATTGGTGCTAAGACTATCAAAGGCAATAATCGGAATTGTCATCCCCAAAAGAATCTCAGGACTGCGGGAGGTGGGCAAATTCATCGCCCTGGAGAGGGCATTTTGTAGCTGGAAAGTGCCGATGGGGACAGTGCGGGAAAATTGGGGAACGCCGTCCACCACGATGGCAATTTCCGTGTTATCAAATTCTATATCAACAATAACGGCGGCTTCATTGGAACTAAACTGTCGCAAATGCTCGCGAATCGTCCGAATTAGGGCAAAACTATTAATTTCTAGCACATCTACCTGTAATCCTGCCTGTTGGAAGGTTTCCATGTAGGCATCGGTAATCTCCCGACGAGTGGCTACCAGCAAAACCTGCACTTTTTCGATCCCGTCTTCATCCTGAAAGTAGCCTAGTTTTTGGTAGTCGAGATCCACTTCCTCGCGAGGATAGGGAAGGTATAAACTAGCCTCATGATTTAAGACCAGATTTCGCAATTCCTGATCGTCCAATTCCGAGGGAATGGGGATCATCCGGATAATTGACTCGCGCATCGGCACACCAGTAGCGACTCGTTTGCTGTTAATTTTATTTTCCTTGAGGACTTCTTGGATTAATTCCGCTAAAGCGGGGGAATCGACGATTTTTCCCTCCTCAAAGATGCCTTCCGGGATATCCGACGAACAACATTTAACTAATTGATAATTTTGTCCCTGTTTGGCGATCTGAGCTATGTTAATGCGCTCTGGGGTGATCTCTAACCCAACACCTTGAGGTTTTTTTGTCAATAGCTTTTTAAAAAAACTTACCATAGATTTTCCTGGGCAGCTCTAAGAGAATTAGTGATTAACAAAGCCAATAATTTTTTGACCTGATTTTATCTAGGGTCGATCAAGGCAGTAAATCAGTCTATAAACGATCCTGACTGGGTAAATTACCCAGAAAAGGTAAAAATCGAGAAGGAGAGAAGCTATTTCGTCCCTAAATACTAACCCGATTATCTGTGTTCAGATCGAGGTTAATCTTAACTGGGTGAGAGGAGAGGAAGTGCCTATTGATAGTGACATTGTACTCAATTTTGGTGAAAGAACCAAGTCCAAGCTAAAAATTGGCCATTACCCCCCCCTTTTTTTTCTGCTCCACTAGATCAAGTCAGCTTTCCCTAGTTAGGGGTTGCGGCAAAAAGTTTTTCGTGGGGGCAGGGTGTCGGGGGTCGGGCATCGGGTTTTAAGCTAAGAGGCATTTTCACAGCCCGCCAATTCAAAAATGAAACGCAGGACTCCTCAAGACAAAAGTTCAAGAAATCTTAGAAGTTATTAAAATAATACAAAAATAAACTCAACGTAAACCTAAAACATTGTCAAGGAAAATCAATCATGTTTCTCCGTCCTTTCTCTATCTTAATTACCCTCTGTCTCGGTTTAGGCTTCCTTTCTCTCCCTCGGCCCGTTCAATCTTTACCTTTAAATGCGATCGCTCAAGTCAATGCTGCCTCAACTGCTCTGGACTTTTTCAATCAGGGAGTAAAAAGATTACAACAAGGTGATCTAGAGGCTGCCATTAATAGTTTTAATGAAGCCATTCGTCTTAATCCTAACTATGCTCAAGCCTATGGCAACAGAGGAATTGCCTATAGTCGTTTACAGCAATATGACCAAGCCCTGGCTGATTATAACCAATTTATTCGCTTTAATCCCAATTCAGCAGTAGCTTACTATAACCGAGCAACTTTGTATGATCAATTAGGAGATTCTCAAAAAGCGATCGCCGATTATGATCAAGCAATACGACTTAATCCTAATTTCACTCAAGCAATTAGTGGCCGAGAAATTGCTCAGAATAAATTAAGAACACCTCAACAAAGTATCTCCACTACTAACGCGCTCGCTCAATATTTTTCCAATGGAAGGAATGCTAAGGATTTTTTTGTTCAGGCGATGGATAAATATGACAAAGCAGATTTTGATGGTGCAATTGTCGATTTTAGCCAAGCGATTCAACTCAAACCCGACTATGCTCAAGCTTACATGGGCAGGGCAATGGCATATAAGCGTTTAGGAGATTTAGAAAATCAGATCACAGAGCTACGAAAAGCGGCAGAATTACTTCAAAAACAGGGAGATACAGAAGCATACCAGACAACCATAGATTTAATCAAAGTAACTCAGGATTTGATCGATAGCATTCGATCAAATCCTAATTCTAAACTAGCCTTTGCCGAGTTGTTTTTTAATTATGGAATAGAGGAATGGAAAAAAGGAAATTTTGTGCAATCGCTGGCACAATTTAACCTGGCGATACGTCTCAATCCTAACGATGCTAGTGCTTATCTTTTTCGAGGTAATGCCTATGGTCAATTAAAAGAATATCAAAAAGCGATCGCCGACTACACCCAAGCAATTCGCCTCGATCCTAACTATGCTGATGCTTACAACCTGCGAGGGCTTGTCTATGGAATGTCAGGAAACCGTCAAAAAGCGATCACCGACTTGGAAAAAGCAGCCAATTTATATGAGCAACAGGGTGACACAGCACAAGCTCAAAAAGTCTTAGATTTGTTGAAAGAATTAC
Organism: Microcystis sp. M31BS1; assembly: GCF_020245285.1. Lineage (NCBI taxonomy): Bacteria > Bacillati > Cyanobacteriota > Cyanophyceae > Chroococcales > Microcystaceae > Microcystis > Microcystis sp. M31BS1. Next base: position 24,224 of record NZ_JADBVE010000394.1, on the reverse strand, counting down.
AGCCATAAACTCAAGGTAAACCTAAAACATTCGGCCTGTTCAGTCTTTGCCTTTAAATGCGATCGCTCAAGTCAATGCTGCCTCAACTGCTCAGGACTTTTTCCATCAGGGAGTAAAACAACGCCAATTCAAAAATGAAACGCACGACTCCTCAAGATTTAACAGAAAAAGGCTCATCGGGTATTGTCCGAATCAATACAACCCAAATTCCGCAGGTGGAAAAAGACAAAGGAAAAGACAGAAAAAGCCGAACAATTCACTAAATATAAATACTCAAGAAAGTCTCAGGGTGAGCGCATTGAAAACTCTATTGACAATTGGTCAATTAGGTTTTGTCCCCTTAGATATTTCTGGCTAAAACTAAATATTTAGCCCCGGTGTTAGGAACTAGCGTCGTCAGACGTGGATGGTAAAACCGCTGCCTAGTCGAGCCGTCAGGACTCAAACGGTAAGTCTGCCAAAGGAAGCGTCAAAAGCACAAAATCTGTGAGATTAGCGTTTCCAAAGCTAATCAAGCGCGAAGCGGATTAGCCTAGTTCATTTTTTCTAGACACTATTTTTTCGTGACTCCAGGAAACCGGCGATCAAATGCTTCTGACGGGCGTGATTTTCCCGTATAATTAGGAGTTTGCACAGTGACAAAAGAAGTTAAGGAGCGAGTTCGATGGCACAAATGTACTATGATGAGGATGCCAATTTAGATTTATTAGCGGGAAAAACGATCGCTATTATTGGTTATGGTTCCCAGGGTCATGCCCACGCATTAAATCTCAAGGATAGTGGCGTTAATGTGATTGTTGGTCTATATCCCGGCAGTAAATCGGCAATCAAAGCCAAAGAAGCCGGTATTCCGGTTTATGATGTGGCCGAAGCCGCTAAAATTGCCGACTGGATCATGATCCTCTTACCGGATGAAGTGCAGAAAACGATTTATCTCAACGAAATTGCCCCGAATTTAAGCGAAGGCAAGGTGTTATCTTTTGCCCACGGCTTTAATATTCATTTCGGTCAAGTGGTTCCCCCGGCTAACGTCGATGTGGTTATGGTTGCCCCCAAAGGACCCGGCCATCTCGTCCGTCGCACCTACGAACAAGGTCAAGGAGTCCCCTGTTTATTCGCCGTCTATCAAGATGCTACCGGCCAAGCACGCGATCGAGCAATGGCCTACGCTAAAGGTATCGGTGGCACTCGGGCCGGGGTTTTGGAAACCACTTTCCGCGAGGAAACAGAAACCGACCTTTTTGGCGAACAGGCAGTATTATGCGGTGGTTTAAGTGCTTTAATTAAAGCTGGCTTTGAAACCCTCGTGGAAGCTGGTTATCAGCCCGAATTAGCCTATTTTGAGTGTTTACACGAGGTGAAACTGATCGTCGATCTGATCGTCGAGGGCGGTTTGGCCAAAATGCGCGATAGTATTTCCAATACAGCCGAGTACGGTGACTACACTCGCGGTCCGCGGGTGGTGACGGAAGCGACTAAGACCGAAATGCGGAAAATCCTCGGGGAAATTCAATCGGGACAATTTGCCAGAGAGTTTGTCCTCGAAAATCAAGCAGGTAAACCGGGTTTCACCGCTATGCGTCGTCAAGAAGCAGAACATTCGATCGAAGAAGTCGGTCAAGACCTGCGGGCAATGATGAGTTGGCTTAAACGCTAGTTCTCTTTTTTTTCGGTGGGGGGTTGGACACAACGCGGCAATTCTTGCTGTTGAGTCCGCCCCTACACCCTACACCCCACACCCCAAAAGGAAAACCTCCTATGTCACCATTTAAGATAACTGCTGTATTCCCATTTCAGTAGCCCTCCTGCAAAAATAAGTTATCGAGCCGCTATTGGGTCACAATATCTAAAAGCTCGGATAAATTCGACATAATCTTAGGTTTTATGGATAGTCTAGTCGTCTCTTGTCTTTTTTCTTCTCCTGACTCCCGACGACCAGCTACTGACTCCTACCCCTAACAACAATTTTTGATTTTTACAAGAGGTCTAGTAGATCGCCTCTCGTGATTTAACCAGACCGATCGCCCGTAAACCGGCAATCACACCACAACCGATCACCATACCGACGAAGGAACGAATCAGATTTTCTACAGGAATGATCGGAATTAAAGCGATCCAGACTTCTTCGGGCCAGTTAAAAATCGAGTAGGTAATGGCGACGACCCCTAAATGGGAGAGGCCGCTGGCGGTCCAGGTACCCCCAAAAATTCCCGCCGCTACTAGGGCCAAATTGCTGCCTTTGATCCAATGGGTAAAAAGAGTCCGGGTTGGTAGGATAAATAATACCAAAGCTGACCAATCGACGAAAGCCCCGGCAATAAAGATTCGTGGCGAAATGCCGTTCAGTCCGATCGCCCGGTTAGCGTAGATAAACAGGGGAATCAGAAAAATTAACGTTAATCCTAACCACCAATAACGGCGTTTTTTGCCTAAAACCATCGTTCCCGCCACAAAACTAGACAAAATCGCCCCAAAGACCGAAATAGCGGGAATTCCTGCTGTGTAGGGGGCAAGGAAAGCCCCAATTAAGGACCCAATGCCACTAGCGATCGCTCCAGCGATCGGGCCGAGTAACCAACCCAAGAGGGGAAAAACCGCTTGACTGAGGGGCATACTACCGCCGGAAGCGAGGACAATGGAGAAGGGAATAAAAGAAAGGGTAGTGACAATGGCCGCTAAGACGACAATATAGGCGATCGGCGCACCATCAATAGCGGCACTACTGACAGCTTCCACTTTGCGTTCTTCGCCTTCGGGGATAATATCTAGGGTCATAGTTGCAAGGGTAATTCTAACTTTTCTATCATCCTCTGGTTTGATCTTCTTCCGGCAATTATAGTCATTTCAGATAAGTCTGATACACTCTAGACCGGTTAAACCCTTATGAACTCTGGCATTGATATTCTCAATCTTAATTGAAATGACTATATTGATTTTTTCGATAACAGCGCACGGTAATGTGATAGGGATGAAAAATCTCTAGGAAATCTTTTTGTAGGGTTTGAAAAAAGCTCTCAATAATTTTGGGATCGTCGAGATGAAAAGGATATTCTTGATTAAATCCTTTGAAAAAATACCAGTTAATAATTAGCTTTCCTCCTGGGTTTAACCAGTCATAAAACTTTTTAAGTTAGACCGTAGGTGAGGGCAAATGCTCGATGACATCCAAACAGATAATCGTGTCAAATTTTAGCCGTTCGGGAATTTCTGTATAGAATGAGAGCTTATTTAGTATCGAGATTTAATTGCTCGGCACGAAAGCGAACAAATTCATGATGTAGGGGATTAAGATCGCAATAGATCACCTGTTCAACCCCAGAATTCATTGCGGCAGCCAGGGCATGAGTACCGATTCCGCCACCAAAATCTAAGAATTTTCCGCTACCGTGATCATCAATTAATCTCAGGGGTTCCCCGATATATTCTTGACTGGATAAATGCCAAGCAGATAATTCAAATAAATAGTTTTCTTTGACTTTTTCCTGATAGAAATAATCTGGATTTGTCCAAGAAAAGTCTTGATGAGCTAAGGCCGCTAAGGAATCTTTTGCTATGGCTAATTTTGCTTGTAAAATTTCTTGGTCTAATTGTAAAAAGTTTTGTAGGTGTGACTCCAAATCAAAGGAATTGCGCTTGAATTCCGCAACCGAGGAGGATGATAGCAGGGAAGAATCTCGATTCATATATAGAGTGAAGCCAGGGAGAATTAACGGTTCTTCGGTTTGTCTTATGCAATGGACGGGGTTATAAGGAATGAAAACCTTATAGAGACAGACATTACCGCAATTTTTGTCAATTGTTTGCGATCTAGAGTGAACTAATCAATTAAATCCCTTACCAGATAAGGATTTAGTCGATTTATGCCCCCCTATCGAACCATACCAAGTCCCGAAGAGCCGAATTAACTAAAAAATCGTTCCCTATTATCTCACAATCTGGCCAAATTATACCAGCAAGTTTTCCTTAAAACAGTAGTGCCAGCTTTTGGCCTATATCGGCAAAAACTGGCACTGTTTATCTACTAACTTTCATATATTTAAGGTCTTTATCTCGGCTGACCTCATTTCAAATTGTCTATAGTATTTTCTACTTTTCCCTCCTTTCCTCTATACTTAATTATTTTTTAATATTTACTTTTGTGAGGATTGGTCAGGTTTTATTAAGTAATGCTGCGGATGCAGGGAAACGCCGAGAATTTGTGATATCCACACCTCAAAATCGTGGATTGGATAAGCTTGCCCCCCCGTCAAGGGATTTACCATTGGTTTCACCAGAATGGTAAACATTCCCAGACGATTTCCCGCTAAAACATCGGTAAACAAGCGATCGCCAACCATAGCAATTTGTTGGGGGGGAAGACTCATGGCTGCCATCGCTTGCCGGAGTTTGCGTCGAGAGGGTTTCACCGCACCGAGAAGGTAGGGAAGTTGTAAATTATCAGCGATCGCACCGATCCGATTTTCACTGAGATTATTGCTGACCAACCAAATCGGTAGATCAAGACGCAAGGAATCGACCCAACGCTGTAAATCGTCAGAAACCGCCGTTTCCTGGAGGGGAACAAGGGTATCATCCACATCGAGAATCAATCCCTTAATCCGATGCTGACTCAAAATCTCCAGAGTGAGACCGAGAATCGTATCCCCTAAAATTAAATCGGGTTGTAGAATTTTTGCTCTAGTCATTACTTCTCAAAAATAACTGGCACCGAGTCGATCGAACTCAGCTTCCCTACTTAGTATAAATGACCGACTGCCTCTGAAAATCTTGCCCGGTCAATCCCTTTACTTGGCCGCTCGAATCACCTGTAAACTGCCACCAGCGTATAATTTTTGTTGACAATCACGAAAACCGATCGCCTGTAAAGATCGGATCAGATCCCGATCAATAAACTGCCAAGCGGTATCGGTTTCAAATAATTGCAAAAATAGGGCTAAAGAAGGCCAAAAAAGCGGGTTAGTGGGTCGATGAAAATCCACGAGGGCAAAAATTCCCCCCGGTCTGAGAACTCGATACACTTCTTTAAGGATTTGCTCTAACTGCTCCGGTTCCATTTCGTGGAGAGCGGCGCTAGTATGAACAAAGGCGAATTCTCCGGCATTAAAGGGCATTTTTTCGGCTAATCCCTCCACATAATGCGCTTGCGGCACCGCTAAACTAGCTCGCTCCAAGGCCCGGGGAGAGACATCTAAACCGACACAGCGATCGGATAGGGGTACTAAATAACGGGTGGTTTGACCCGCACCACAACAGAGATCGAGGATAGGGTCATTTTTAGCGATTTTTAAACCTTCTAGGGCCAATTGCCGAAAACGGGTCTCCCCACCCACCGCTAGGGCAGCCAGACGGGAGATACCATCGTAAAGCCATTGATATTGATAACTGAGGGGACGTAAAATTGTCGCCAAGATCAACCTCCAAAATTTGATTAAGTTCGATATTGTCTGTAATTTGTTTTAACGGTTCCACCGATATATTGTTAAACTTGGTAAAGAATCTGAAAATTTAAAAATTATCTGTTAACACTATGGGTCGCGTTGGGGTTTTATTATTAAATTTGGGTGGGCCGGAGCGGTTAGAGGATGTGCGTCCTTTTCTATTTAACCTTTTTTCTGACCCAGAGATCATCCGTTTGCCGATCAAAGGATTACAAAAACCGTTAGCTTGGTTAATATCGACGCTAAGAGCGAGTAAATCCCAAGAAAATTACCGTCAGATTGGTGGTGGCTCCCCTTTACTCAAGATTACGGAAGCACAGGCCACAGCACTGCAACAACGTCTCGCGGAAATGGGGCGCGAAGTGAGCGTTTATATCGGGATGCGTTACTGGAATCCCTTCACCGAAGAAGCGATCGAGCGGATTAAACGGGATCATATCAAAAAATTAGTTATTCTTCCCCTTTATCCCCAATTTTCCATCAGCACCAGTGGTTCCAGTTTTCGTGTGCTGGAGGAAATGTGGCAGCAGGATCCCTATCTGCGTTTGACGGAATATACTCTCATCCCTTCTTGGTACGATCATCCCGCTTATCTGAGTGCTATGGCCGATCTGATCGCACGAGAATTAGAGCAGTGTCCTAATCCTGACCAAGTACATATCTTTTTTAGCGCCCATGGTGTCCCCCAAAGTTATGTGGAGGAAGCGGGAGATCCCTATCAAAGGCAAATTGAAGAATGCACTAGGGCGATCATGCGTACGCTCAACCGGCCCAATCAGTACACTTTAGCCTATCAAAGTCGCGTCGGTCCGGTGGAATGGCTAAAACCCTACACTGAAGATGCTTTAAAAGAGTTGGGAGAGCAGGGAATTAAGCATTTACTGGTCGTGCCGATTAGCTTTGTCTCGGAACATATCGAAACTCTGCAAGAAATCGATATAGAGTACCGAGAAGTGGCGGAAGAAGCGGGAATTGAAGATTTTCAGCGAGTACCGGCTCTTAACACTCACCCGATGTTTATCGAATCTCTCTCCCAGTTAGTGGTCAAATCCCTAGAGGAAAAACCCACCACTTTCGAGCAAATTACCCGTCCGAAAGCGAATATGAAAATGTATCCCCAGGAGCGTTGGGAATGGGGAATGACCACGGCAGCTGAGGTGTGGAATGGTCGATTAGCGATGATCGGTTTTCTGGCAATTATTATCGAATTAATTACCGGTCAAGGACCGTTACATTTTGTTGGTTTATTATAACCTCAAGCTTCGTTGCCATTGCTTTTGATGGTAACTACCAAAATAAGGTTGGGTTTAACTATATTTAACCCAACCATTGGCGATTTCATCTTCTCTTAGGACATCATATTAGCAGAACGAACATTAACGTTAACTTCTAGCCTGCCATTGCCGAGCATATCTAATCCAGTGACGCTAAACAGATTAGCTTTAATCCCCCTTTCCTGAAAATTAGCCTGTAATTCTTTGATGAGAACCTCTTCCACTTTCCCCTCATCATCTGCTAGAGCTTGGACGATTTTAGCGGCGAAAGAGCCAATTTTTGCGCTCAATATTTCTTCCACATTGGTAATCTCGATAATAACCATTGATTTTTCTTCTTAGTAGAGGACAAATAGCTTGACAAGCCAATAAGAACAGAATTTGCGAGAAAATAGAGCTGCTCTCATCTTAGGAATCAGTATAACCTGCACTGTTCCCCCCTAAACGTAAATAGGCTTCAATAAAGCTATCTAAATCCCCATTCATTACCCGGGTAACATCGGTGGTTTCCACATTACTACGGAGATCCTTAACTAATTGATAGGGATGAAAAACATAGTTACGGATTTGATTGCCCCAAGCGGCCTCCACCATATCGCCGCGAATTTCTGCGATCGCTTGAGCCTGTTGTTCCCGAGCGATAATTAACAATTTCGCTTTTAATAAAGCTAGGGCTTTTTCTTTATTTTGTAATTGCGATCGCTCTTGGGTACAACGTACAGCGATACCTGTGGGAAGATGAACCACACGCACGGCAGTTTCCACTTTATTAACATTTTGTCCACCTTTTCCCCCCGATCTAGTGGTGGTAATTTCTAAATCTTTATCGGGAATTTCTACCCTCACCGCATCATCGCCCAAAATTGGCATCACTTCCACCCCGGCGAAACTGGTTTGACGTTTACCGTTAGCATTAAAAGGAGAAATTCTGACTAACCGATGGGTGCCTTTTTCTCCTTTCAGATAACCGTAAGCATAAGTTCCAGCAATTTCAATTGTCACCGATTTAATTCCCGCTTCATCTCCTTCTGATATTTCCGCTAAAGTGACTTTATATCCCTGTTTCTCGGCCCAGCGAGAATACATTCTCAGGAGCATTTCTGTCCAATCTTGGGCATCGGTTCCCCCGGCCCCCGCATTAATCGTTAAAACCGCTCCTTTTGCGTCGTAGGGACCATTTAAAAGCTGTTGCAATTCCCAGCGATCGAGGTCATGCTGTAAATGAGTTAAATTGTCCGTCGCTTCTTCTAGTAAAGTTCGATCGGATTCTAATTCTAATAACTCGATAATTGCCTTGGTATCTTCTAATTGTCCACACCAACCCTGATAGGTTTCTAAAGAAGATTTACATTCATTTAGTTCTTGCAGGGTTTTTTGAGCAGTATCGGGATTATCCCAAAAAGTGGGGACAGCTGCCACCTGTTCTAAGTCTTTAATTTTGGCCCTTAAAGTGGGTAAGTCAAAGATAGTCCTGGGTTTTACCCAGGCGCGATCCTACTATCTCGATGCCTTTTTTTAGTTCTGATATTTCCATATTTTCAGTTATCAGTTATCAGTTATCAGTTATCAGTTATCAGTTATCAGTTATCATTTATCATTTATCAGTTATCAGTTATCAGTTATCAGTTATCAGTTATCATTTATCAGTTATCATTTATCAGTTATCAGTTATCAGTTACTCTAGAAGTCAGGAGTCAGGAGTTGAGAGTTGGGGTTTTAGGGTTTTGGGGTTTTAGGGTTTTGGGGTTTTAGTTGAAATTCCCCCATTTCCCCATTTCCCCATTTCCCCATTTCCCTTATCCACTATCTGTTCCCAGTTACGCAGTTCCAGCGTTCCCTAAAATGGTACGATCGATCCGCGCAGGGGGGCAAGACTTTGTAAAGCGTTTTCAGCCTTATCACGATTGCTAAACGCGCCTATTTGCCAGACGCGACGACCTTGGTGGGAAGTGGGGAAAGCGTCGGGATAGAGAGAACGAAGCTTAGTGCGATCGCTCTCGGTCTTGGCTTCAATTACTACTTTAAAACCTTTGCGGCCACTATTACCAGTATTACCAGTATTACTACTACTGGGATTAGGGGCAGCCCGATTAAAAGTGATTACGTCTGACAAACTTCTCTGATTGCCTAAATTGCGCGGTGGCGGTGGTGGTACAATTGCATTAGTATTCTGGGAATTGGGAGGAGTTAGGGGGGGTAAATTAGGGGTAACTGGGGGCTGTGGCGTTAAATTTGACTCTGGTACTCGATTAGTGATCACTGGCTGAGGATTGCTCTCTACTGCTGTTTCTGCAGCGGTAAAGGTATATTCTCGCACTTCGGGATCACCGGAAGGATTAACCGGTGTTTCTGCTTTGACGGATTCTCTGGGGGGGGGTGTGGGGGGGATAGACGATTGGGTACCTGCGAGTAATTCCGGGGGAGGATTGAAACTGGGACTATCGGCAGTTAGATAGATATGACTGAGATTTTGACCGGCTAGACTGCGTTTAGTAAAGCGCCAGCCATCGATGAGGTAAATTTGCATTAAACCGGTCCCTAAACCTTTTGTCCGTCCAATAATTACCTCCGATTGCCTGGGATTGCGGGGGGTTCCCACGAGGACTAATTCCCCGTTGCGTTGTACGATACGCAGCAGGTATTCTAAACCGTAATCTGTGCCGCGAATGCGAAGGGAATAACCGTTACTGTCGGTGGCCCGTTCACAACTGCCGGTAAAATCGAAATCGAGGAGGAGAGGCTGAACAATGGTCGGTTCTCTGCCATTTACCGCCCAACATTGGCGTTTTCCGGGGATTTGTTGCAAAATCAGTAAATCGTATTTACCGTTACCGTAGGGACGGGCAATAGCGATAAAATCCTCTTGATTAACTTCTCGTTGTTCAAAGAGAGTTGCTTGACTAGGTGTAGTCAGGAGACAACCCCCCAGAAGTGAAAACAGTAGGGTAAATTTTAAGGATGATTTTAGATTCATAAATAAGGAGCCTTGTTATGGAGATTGTACTTGCATTTATTTTATCGATCTAGACGCAAGCCAGAGAATTTTGTTTTCAAAGGAAGAGACTCGACCTAATCCACAGTAGGATAGAGATTGCTAAAAATTGACCCTTGAGTAGAGTGGCAACAAGATGGCGAAAGCGGCGATTATTGGATTGGGAAGATCGGGAATAGCAGCGGCAAGATGCTTAAAACGGGATGGTTGGCAGGTGACATTAAGCGATCGCTCTGATTCTCCCAGTTTACAAGCAACCAAAACCAATCTAGAAAGGGAAGGAATTATCGTCAATCTTGGTCAAAATCTCAGTCTAGAGGCTTCGGACTTGCCTAATCTTATCGTGGTAAGCCCCGGCGTGCCTTGGGATGCCCCGATTTTAATTACTGCCAGAGAAAAAGGCATCGAGACGATCGGAGAATTAGAATTAGCTTGGCGTTATCTGCAATCTTCTCCTTGGTTGGGGATTACGGGAACTAACGGTAAAACCACCACCACCGCCCTCTGTGCCGCTATTTTTCAAAAAGCGGGGTTAAATGCCCCTTCCTGCGGTAATATCGGCTATGCCGCCTGTGAATTGGCTTTAAAAGCCGATAAATACGATTGGATTATTGCGGAGATTAGTAGTTATCAGATCGAGTCCAGTCGGGATTTATCGCCGAAAATCGGCATCTGGACAACTTTTACCCCCGATCACCTCAGTCGTCATCAAACCCTGGAAAATTATTATCAGATTAAAGCCTCTTTACTGCAAAGAAGCGATCGCCAAATCCTCAACGGTGATGATCCCTATCTGCGTCAAATCGGTGTTAGTCAATGGCAACAAGCTTACTGGACTTCTGTGCAGGGCAAAGCTGCGCTTTTGGGCGATCCTAGTCGTGGTGTTTATCTCCAAGATAACTGGATCGTGGCTTTTGGCGAATTAATTGCCCCGGTTAATCTCCTGAAAATGGTGGGTAGTCACAATCAGCAGAATTTGCTTATGGCTGTGGCCGCCGCTAGATTGGCAGGAATCGAGAAAAAAGCCATTACCGAAGCGATCGCCACTTTCCCCGGGGTTGCCCATCGCTTAGAGTATATTTGTACTCATAAAGGACTAGACTTTATTAATGATAGTAAAGCAACTAACTACGATGCGGCCGCAGTAGGCTTACAATCCGTCCCTAGTCCAGCGATTTTAATTGCGGGGGGAGAAGCGAAAGCAGGGGATGATCGGGCTTGGATCGCTGAAATTAAGGCAAAAGTCGCCACTGTGCTGCTGATTGGTGACGCTGCCGCCGATTTTGCCCGTCGTTTACAGTCAGCAGGTTATCAAGATTATGAATGTGTAGAAACGATGGACAGGGCAGTTCAACGCGCGGCTGAACTAGGAACAGCAAAAGAGGCTAAAGTGGTGTTATTATCCCCCGCTTGCGCTAGTTTTGACCAATACCAAAGTTTTGAACATCGCGGCGATCACTTTCGGCAATTGTCCTTACAGTTGTAGGGAGATGGCTTTTTAGCCGTCAGCCTTTTCAGTGATCAGTGAACAGTAAACAGTAATCAGTGAAAAGAAGGTTCCGAAGTTGGGTTCTATTGGAATTGAAGGTGATCAGCTTATCTTATCGAAAAAAGGGCATAAGCCTTATGTCCCTACCATTAATATCGTGCCAGCTGTAGGGTCGCAAGGTTTGCGCCCATTATGTGACACAGTGAACATTTTTCACCTGATGTCCAGAAGACCCCGAAGTTTTCACCTAACACTGTCTACTTAAAACTGCAATCTGATAACTGATTACTGATCACTGAAAACCCTAACACCCTAAAACCATGTTGCGGACGACTAAGACGCAATTTTTGTTCCCCAAGATACTATTTTTTGGCTAAGTTGGGTAAGATCAGGAGAAGTTAACCAAAAAATTAAGAGAAAAAAACGTGCTGGGATCGTCCTTCCATCTTGATCATCTGTTTAAAAAGCCCCTAATTGCCTGTCTTTTGTCCTGTGTGGGTGTCTTGCTGCCGATCCCAGTTTTAGCGACACCGGTGGCAGTGTTAAAAAGTCAAGAAAATGCCAATCAATGGACAGATATAACCGAACGTTTGCAAAATGTCGGGGTTAATTACTGTATTCTCCAGAGTAACCAGTGGCAAAGCGACACGGATTTAAATAAAATTAAGGTTCTAATCATCCCCAATGTCGAGACTATTTCCGGTTTACAAGCTGGTGTCTTGATTCGTTGGCTGAATCGCGGTGGTAAAATTATCGTCACCGGTCCGGCGGGAAATCTTTCGGAACCTGCTGTGCGGAATCAACTGCGATCGCTATTTGGGGCTTACTGGGCCTATCCCCACTCCCAAGCTTACACCCTGCGGCCGACTAATTTAGGTGAACTGAAAAACCAAAAACCTTTAGCCAGCAGTCTCCTCGGTGGTGTGGTTATCCCCACGGGAGTTAATAGCCAAACCGTCGCCGTTTGGGGGGCGCGCAATAATCCCCCCGCCGTTGTCCTCAATAATAACTCGATCTTTCTCGGTTGGCGCTGGGGCAGCAATGCCGTCGCTAATCTCGCCCTCGATAGCGCTTGGCTAGAAACCGCCCTGCAACGCTACGGCATTAATCGCAGTTCTTCTCCTAGCACAATTGCGCCCTATTGTCAAGGGCAATCAACAATAGTTAATAATATTAATAATACCCCAACAGCGATCTCGCGTAGCGAGCGCGTTGCGACCGCACCCCGTCGCCCTCTACCCCAGATTGCAGAAAATCCCCCCAGTGAAACAGCGAGATTAAGTCCGAATACCGAGGCAATTCCCCCGAGAGCGAGCCTAACTTCTCAACAAATTAGCCAGATGACGGCGGAATTGCAGGGATTAATCGGGCGTTATGGGGTGACTCTCTTAGCTTTAGAAGCCAGTAATAATAACACTTTAACTACTGATAAATCCTTAGCACAAGCATTTCATAATCGTGGGAAAAATTCCAGCGCATCAGATACAGCTAGACGATTCCGTTTAGCCCTAGAAAATGCCCAAGGAACCTTAAATAATTTTCAGAATTTAATCGCCCAGGGTTCCTATACGCAAGCGCGGGAATTTTGGTTACAAGCGCGGCGAAGTCTTTGGGATAATTATCCCACTAATCGACAATTTGCCCAACCAGAAATACGGGCAATGTGGTTAGATCGAGGCACAATCGTAGAAGCTAAAAATGAGGAGGATTTAGCTAAAGTATTCGATCGCATGGCGGCAGCCGGTATTAATGTGGTCTTTTTCGAGACAGTTAATGCTAGTTATACTATTTATCCCAGTCAAGTTGCCCCCGAACAAAACCCTTTAACCAGAGGTTGGGATCCCCTAAAAGTTGCCGTTAAATTAGCCCATGAACGTAATATGGAAATCCACGCCTGGGTGTGGGTTTTTGCGGCGGCTAATCAAGCTCATAATAAAGTATTAGAGCAACCATTAGATTATCTCGGTCCGGTTTTATCCCGTAATCCCCATTGGGGGGCAACTAATAAAAGTGGTGGTTCTTTTGATTACAGTCAAGGCACGAAAAAAGCCTTTTTTGATCCTGCTAATCCCGACCTACAGAACTATCTTTTATCTCTTTACGAGGAAATTGTCAAGAATTATGATGTGGATGGCTTGCAGTTAGATTATATTCGCTATCCCTTCCAGAGTCAAGATTCTAATCAAACCTACGGTTATGGTAAATCCAGCCGGTGGTTATTTAAACAAATGACAGGAGTTGATCCCATTACTTTAAATCCCCGGGGTGCTTTATGGGAACAATGGACTAGCTTTAAAATCCGTCAGGTTGATACTTTTGTTTCGCAGGTTTCTACTCGTTTAAAACAGATTCGTCCCCAATTAAAAATGTCGGCGGCAGTGTTTCCCCTAGAACAAAAAGAACGGTTATATCGTATTCAACAAAACTGGGAAGAGTGGGGACAAAATCAATGGATAGACCTGATATTTTTAATGACTTATGCTCTCGATACAGGGACTTTAGAAGATAAAACCAAGTCTTTATTTGATCGCCAAATTGCAGGAAATGCTCTGATTATACCCGGTATCCGTCTGTTAAAAGTACCCGATCAAGTCACGATCGATCAACTACAATTTATTCGCAATCTTCCCACTTCGGGATTCGCTCTTTTTGCCACAGAAAATCTCAATCCCAATCTGCAAACAATTCTTAATCGTATTCAGGGATCGATAATTACCAAAAAAGCCGAACCTTTACCCCACCGTCAACCCTTCAAAACGGCAGCGGCGCGGTTTAATTTCCTGCGTCAAGAGTGGAGTTTTTTAATAACGAATAATTTATGGGCAATGGAGGAAGGAACCTTAAAAACTTGGGGACAAGACGTGGACGAAATGGCTAATTTATTAGAGCAATTAGCTAATAATCCCAGCCCTCGCAATTTGACTTTAACTCAAAATGCCTTAAAACGATTTAGCTATCAATTTAAATCTGTGATGTCCAGACAAAAAGATTTATCTGCCTATCAAATACAGGTCTGGGAAAATCGCCTCGCAACCCTACAAAGTCTCTTAAGTTATGGTCAAAGGGTTGAGTTTTAATTAGGGTTTACTGAAAAAGTTTGTCGGTGGAGACAGGAGACAGGAGATAAGTAGGTGGGTGGAATTAAATATAAGATGAACGTAGGTTGGGTTGAAGCATGAAACCCAACGCCCGCTCATGTTACGCTACCGCTAACCCATCCTACAAATAATTGAGCCTCCCTACTTAGGAGATTATTTTATTTATTCTCCCCACACCCCACACCCCACACCCCACACCCTCTTGTCAGAGGCCTGCCCGAATATGTAACAATTTATGGAAGAAACCCCCCAGCAAATTTAACGAGAAAAACATGGCAGCTACAATTAAGAAAGGAGCTTTAGTCCGCGTGGTGACGGGAAACCTAGAAAATAGCCTGGAGGCACTAGCCAGCGATCGCCGTTTACCCAGTTATATGTTCAACTCGACAGCAGAAGTCTTGGATGTAAAAGATGATTACGCTTTGATTAAATTCTATGTTCCTACCCCCAGTGTGTGGCTAAAGCTCGAACAACTGGAACCCGTCTGATGAGGATATTGCCTCATCCATAAATCATGGTTGACTTCTACGATACACTCATCCCCTGCCAATCGCCCCGAGTCTCGGTTATTGGTGCCGGTAACGTCGGACGCACCCTGGCCCAACGCATCGCCGAAAAAAACCTCGCCGATGTGGTTCTCCTCGATATCGTCAATGGTTTGCCCCAGGGTATTGCCCTAGATTTGATGGAAGCTCAGGGCATAGAACTGCACGACAGCGAGATTATCGGCACTAATAACTACGAAGACACGGCAGGCTCGGATATTGTCGTGATTACGGCTGGATTAGCCAGAAAACCGGGCATGAGTCGCGATGATCTCATGAATGTCAATGCCAAAATTGTCGTCGAGGCCGCCACTAAATGCCTCAAGTATTCTCCGGAAGCCATTTTTATCGTCATCACCAATCCCCTTGATGTGATGACCTATCTAGTCTGGCAAGCAACCGGTTTACCCCCCCAAAGAGTGATGGGAATGGCCGGAGTCCTCGATTCTTCCCGTTTACAAACCTTTATCGCCATGGAATTGGGGGTTAGTACCGCCGACGTTCATGCTATGGTTTTGGGTGGTCACGGTGATTTAATGTTGCCCCTACCCCGTTACTGTACCGTCAGTGGTGTGCCGATTACCGAATTAATGGACGAGATAACAATTAACCGTTTAGTGGAGAGAACTCGCAACGGTGGGGCTGAAATCGTCAAATTACTGCAAACTGGCGGCGCTTATTACGCCCCTGCTTCCTCTGCCTGTACCATGGTCGAGACGATATTGAGAAATCAATCCCGTTTACTGCCGGCCGCAGCCTATCTTAAGGGTGAATACGGTTTACAGGATGTCTATCTGGGGGTTCCCTGTCGCTTGGGCTGTCGGGGTGTGGAAAGTATTCTGGAAGTGCGTTTGACCGATGCTGAACGTCTGGATTTACACACTTCTGCTGCCTCGGTTCGTCAGAATGTTCATTTAGCCCTTGACAGTCTCAAGGTTTTGATGTAGTTAATACAATTCGTATTTTAAGAGGGTACAGGGCAAAGAACCGTTATACAAGGGAGTGCGACGGGAAGAACGCAGACCGATTTGTTTGGTCAGTTCTTTGTTTCCCGATAAAATATAGGCTGTCCAACCCTTAAACCTCTGTTTTAAGACATCACCGAAGGATTTATATAAGGCCCCTAATTCTTCGGTATTGCCCAATCTTTTGCCGTAAGGGGGATTACAGAGAATAATCCCTCGATCGCTCGCCGGTTCTAAGTCGGTGATGCTTTGCAAGCTAAAATTAATATGCTCCTGCACTTGACAAAAATAGGCATTATCCTCGGCCTGACGCAAAACCTCATAATCGGCATCACTAGCATAAATTGGCGCATTTAGCTGAAATTTTTGTTTTTCTTTAGCTTCCTTAACCAAAGATTGCCATAAATCCGGTTGATAGTCTGGCCATTTCTGAAATCCGAACTGGGAACGAGATAAACCGGGGGCAATATTTAAAGCTTTTAACGTCGCTTCGATGACAATGGTTCCCGAACCACAAAAAGGGTCTAAAAGCGCCATATCATCCTGCCATGCCGATAATTCTACCAAAGCAGCGGCGAGACTTTCTTTCAGAGGTGCGACTCCCATGGCCCGATGATACCCGCGACGATGTAAACTGTGGCCAGAACTATCTAAACTAAGCACACAGCGATTTTTCTCGATATGAGCGTTAATTTGCAGGTCGGGGTTTTCTGTATCCACAAAAGAACGGGGATTGCCCTGTTGACGCTGTTGGTCGATAATAGCGTTTTTGATGCTTAAAGCGGTGTAATGGGTGTGATTGAGGCGATCGTTCGTTCCCGTACATTGTACCGCTAAAGTTTCCTCACTGCTGAGATAATCGCGCCAATCAATGGCTTGAATGCCATCATATAGTTCCTTCCCATCCCCACAGGGAATTTCGGCAATGGGAACCAAAACCCGAAAAATAATTCTTGACCAAAGATTGACTCGATAGAGTAGGGAGATATCCCCCTGAAAATGGACTCCGGTGAATACTGGTTTCACTTCTTTTGCCCCTAGGAATTCTAATTCCCTAGCGGCAATTTCTTCTAGTCCCCTAGCGGTAGTAGCAAAATAGGATCGAGTCATTTCAGTTATCAGTTATCAGTTATCAGTTATCAGTTATCAGTTATCAGTTATCAGTTATCAGTTATCAGTTATCAGATGTGAGTTATCAGATGTGAGTTATCAGATGTGAGTTATCAGATGTGAGTTATCAGTTTTCACAGAAAGATTTTAATTTTCATCTCCTTGTAAATTCCTATCTGATTCCCTCAAGTCAGTTAAAATCGATTAATGCCACAGGATTTAGTGCATCGGAAAATTTTACCCAATCACGAGCATAATAATCCTCTTTTGTCAAGGCAGCAATGCTTAAGAATTGTGTCGCTGTGGTCATTAGTTTTATCCTGACAAATGCTCAGACCGACTCTGTGGATATCTCCTCTCCCCTAGAGTCTTAACAAGTAATTGAGATGCACGGGCAGCTAATCTACTGAGAAACCCAAAAAATGCGTCTTTGATTAGGATCCCGTCGGGGACTTTGTTCCCCCATCACTTGCCGCGCTTGACTAGGATCAAAGCTGCGAGTAAATTGATCCCGCAATTGATTGACGCGTTCCTCCTTTTCTTGGGCTGCCAAACGCACTTCTTCTAATTTTGCCTGTTGCATCTGTTGGTAGGGTAACAAACGAGCGATCGCAAAAACCGCCGTGATGGAAATGGCGCTATAGGCAATAATTCGCAGCCAAATCTCGATAACTTGCCAGTTTTGGGATTTATTGCCACTTTTTGGCTTTTTTTGTGTTTTTTTGTCGGTTTGGTTTCGTGTTCGTGCGGTCATAGATTTATGAGTACAAGTAAAATCGGTCAGAAAGGCGGCTAAGTAGCTGGTTATAATTTAAAAATGGATTTTAGGTTGGATCCCCCCTGCCCCCCTTGATAAGGGGGGTGCCGATAGGCGGGGGGATCCCCCCTTAGTCCCCCCTTGATAAGGGGGGTGTCTGACAACTTTTAACGCCTACCTACTTAATTACTTTTAAGTTACACCCAATCACCGATAACTGGTAACTGATGACTGATAACCGAAAAAACCCCAATCGGTCTATCCCATAGCTAGGTTAGACGGGATTAGGGTTTATTGAAAGCGACTTTACTTATAAAGTTCCGTCGCTAGACGAAAAGCCAAAATCCCGGGGATTAAAGCAATTACCAGAGCGACTAGAACTTGAGTATCAGAAAGCATTGCTGATTATCTCCTCATAAAGATATTCATCCAATACTTTCCGACATCATCGGGGTCCTCTGCATCATTTCGTTACAAGACTTCATATCTCCCCACCCCGATGACGGTTATCTCCCCTAGAAAAGAAAGTTGTAAAAGCGTTAAGCTGAAGTATTGCCATGATTACATTTATTTTTACCTGCGGCCTCAATGTTAGACTCGCTTCTTGATTCATCTCTAACCCTTAGTCTAAAAACCCCGTTAATTCTGTTGGTTCTCATTGCCCTAGAAGCGGTATTATCAGCAGATAACGCCATTGCTCTCGCTTCCATAGCACAGGGATTAGGAGATCATCAGCGTCAACGTCAGGCCTTGAATATTGGCTTAGTTTTCGCCTATATTCTCCGTATGATCTTGATTCTTACTGCCACCTGGGTGGTTAAATACTGGCAGTTTGAACTTTTGGGAGCAGTATATTTGCTCTGGTTAGTCTTTAATTACTTTGCCTCCCCTGAAGACAAAGACCACACCCATCATAGTCTCCGGTTTCAGTCTCTCTGGCAAGCTATCCCCCTCATTGCCGTTACCGATTTAGCTTTTTCCCTCGATAGTGTCACCACCTCCATCGCCGTGGCCGATGATACTTGGTTGATCCTGCTTGGTGGTACGATCGGAGTAGTTACCCTGCGCTTTATGGCGGGTTTATTTATTCGCTGGTTAGAGGAATACACCCACCTAGAAGATGCTGGTTTTGTCACCGTCGGTTTGGTGGGTTTAAGATTGCTGTTGCGGGTGATTAGTCCCGATTTTGTGCCGCCGGAATGGATTATGATTAGTTTAATTGCTATCCTCTTTGCTTGGGGTTTCTCAAAACGCAACGATCGAGAACCAATAGAGAGTGATACCATCCAATCTGATGAATTGCCATAAAATAATCATCAGGAGTCAGGAGTCAGGAGATTATTTTTATTTATTCTCCCCACTCCCCCACTCCCCCACTCCCCCATTACCCCACTTCCCCACTCCCTACTTCTCAACCCCTCACTAATTACCGACCACTGAAAAGAGAATCCCTAGAAGATCATGCCATCTTTACCGACTCCATCTGCTGATACCTTAGAAAATTCTACTCGATCGCCCTCTTGGAAAATTAAACTCCTCTACGATGGAGAATGTCCCCTCTGCTTGCGCGAGGTCAATTTTCTGCAAAAACGGGATGCTGGAAGAGGATTAGTTGCTTTTGTCGATATTGCCGCCGAAAACTATAATCCAGAGGAAAATGGCGGTATTTCCTTCGCGGCGGCCATGGGACGAATCCACGCTGTACTAGCTGATGGTACTATTCTCCAAAATGTGGAAGTGTTTCGCCAAGTCTATGATATTTTGGGCATCGGTTGGATTTATGCCGCTACTAAATGGCCGGTTATTGGGTTTCTAGTGGATATTATCTATGAAATTTGGGCTTCTTGGCGATTAACCTTAACCGGAAGACCGAATTTACAAACAATCTTAGCAGAACGTCAAAAACGTCTGGAATGCAACTCATCAAATCGTTGTTCTCAGTCAGTTAAAATCTCCTAAAAAAATAGGGAGTATTTAACTCTCTAGTAGGGATATTCTGTTGGTGATCTAAGTAGGTGGGTGGAATTAAATATAAAATGAACGTAGGTTGGGTTGAAGCATGAAACCCAACGCCCGAACGGGTTACGCTACCGCTAACCCATCCTACAAATAATTGTGCCTACCTACTTAACTACGCAGTTTTTGCAACGCTTTCGACTCAATTTGTCGCACCCTTTCCAGGGATAATTCCAAAGTGCGACCGATATCACCTAAAGCATGGGATTTACCATTAAAATTTAGTTGGCAATTTTTCGGACATCGAGTCCTCAAATTGCCGCCCCCTGCACCTTCCCCACTGGTGCGTTGCTGAGGGTGGGGACTGATGCAGGTTCGCTCAACTCGACACGATACTAGACAATCGGCTGAAAGACACTTGTCGAAACAAAATCGCCAACAGCTAACCCCATTTCAAAAGATTCAATACAAGCCTCACGGACGTGAACCCCGCCATAAATACGGCTGAGGGCATCTTCCATTCCCGCTTCATAGAAGCTCTCGAAATGACGAACGACACCGGGAAGTTCTTGGGAGACAGTACTAAACACATAGTTTTCACCAAAATATTCGGTCATCACTCCAGCAAATGCTCCCCCCATGGCGGAATGCCCTGACATATAATCCGGGAAAGGCGGCGAATTAACCCCCATTAATGTTGACAGCAAGGATTCCCAATTGGGATCGCCCACCGTAGAAGCTATCCCGTCATTAGCCGCAAATCCTCCGGCAATTACGTCATCGGGGCGAGGTTGGAGTTCAGTGTATTTCTCTTTCCAAGCGACGATTACCGCATCTGCCAGCGCGGTATTTAATGCGGCAAATAAGCTGGCATCTTCTTGCAAGGTATTGCCCTCACGCACGGCGATTTCTTGAGCAATTTGGTTTAAGTGACCGTAGGGACGGAAGGTATCAGCCCGGTCATAGGCAAAGAAAACAGCCATTTCTGCCTGGTCTGCATTGCGTAAAGTGGTCGTGAGAGCAGTGTTTTGCAATCCACCATAGAGCCGGACTTCTTCAATTTCTTGGGCATACAATGCACCCTGATCATTAGGATTGTCGGGACGGCCATCAAGAGTTACATCAAGTTGATTTTGCGAGACAAACTGGTCAATGTTGCCAATTGTCCAAGGAGTTACCGCACCCCAGTTGGCACCGAGTGCTACCCCAGCAGTGGGTCCTACGGTTTCTGGTCTCCAGACATAGTTTCCCGACGGCGCAGTGAAAGGCGTATTGTTGCTGGAACCATCATTAGCGCGTAAATTGAGGCTCTGATTGGCTACTAAAATGCCAAAATTAAAACCCCTGCTTTCAGCGGTGGCACTGTCCTGAATCTCCGCCAGAGAATTGGTTACTTGCTGTAAGAACAAGCTATTTTGTCCAGGTAATTGAGTAGAGAGAACTCGATAAGCAGCACCAACTACCGCCGCCTGCAACGAGGTATTTGCTGGTGCGTTCACATTTACAGCGTAGGAGGGATATGAAGTGTTGAAGGCCTGAACCGTATCATAGACGGCAGTAGAAACCAAGGCCATTAAGCGAGAACCCACTGTCGGCGGAACTCCCCGCCCTGCTTTTCCCTCGGCTTGAATCGCATTTAATGCGATCGCATTCCAGTCGATGATGGCATTAGTATTGAGTCCCGATACTAATTTACTGGTGACATTATTGGTTTCCAGTTGTTCGGGAATTTGGTTATTGGCATCAACTTGAGCAATGAGAAAGTAAGCCCCCGGAGCGATGACTGAAGTATTGTTTTGATACTGTAAGTTTAGGGTGACTGACTGCCCTGCGCTTAGGTTCAAGTTTGTGCTGACACTGGTGAGTAAGGCATCGTTACTGTCAATCTCACCGTCAGTGGAAATGTAGAGTCTAACAGTACTGGGACCACTGGCGATCGCCTGTCCTTGATTGGTGACAATTACCTGTGCATTCCCCTGAGCGCCGAAGTTAACCGTACTTGGCAAATTAATCGCGCCAAAACTGCCCACTAAATCTGGTAGTGAGACACTTGAGGTAAAACTTGAGGTAGAACTTGAGGTAAGACTTGAGGTAGGACTTGAGGTAAGACTTGAGGTAGAACTTGAGGTAGGACTTGAGGTAGGACTTGAGGCAGCACTTGAGGTAAAACTTGAGGTAGAACCTGAATTTTCGTTATTGCCATTGTTTGATTTGTCTTCTTTTGGTTTCTTTTTTCCCTCAGTATCAAGTCCAATTGCATCTAAAAAATCAACTTCACTCAAAAGCACATTTAAATCTTCTAGGGAGAGTTGATTTAATTTTTTGTCACCGATAACCTCCTCTAACAACTCATCAATTTTACTGGATGCTTTAGTACTATTTGTTATTTGCTCGTTCTCAGTTACTTTCCTCTGATCATCAACGGGTTGTTTTGGTGATGACTGGGTGGTAGTTATAATAGTGGTTGAACTCATGGGCAATAAGTTAGAAAAGAGTAAAGGCATTCAAGACAGAAAGTATCGAAGCTTAACTTGTTGTTGCGCTCCAGCACCAAACCGATGTCACCGTCAGTAGAAATCTACAGGTTCACAGCACAAGCACCTCTGGTGATCAGCTGTGCTTGATGGGCGACAATTAGCTGTGCATTTATTTCCTTGATCTGTTTGACAAGGTTGACAAAACGGGAATCGTGGGGGCAATTCAAACTTGAGTTTTGCGATACAACTGAGTGATCCAACTCACATATTATAACACCATAGAATACCTGATGTCAGTCAATTCTTATGTCTTTAATCATAGATTTTTATCGATGGATAAAAATAGAGTCATGTCTTATCGTCTTATCCCACATTCCGCACCCTAAAGTGTCACATTGAAAATTTTATCTAAATCGTCAAAACGATTGCCGGCTCTGAATTACAGGCTAATTTGTTTGCCCAGCAGATACACAATTAGTGCTAAAAATCTGATAGCTATGATACCAAATTATTGAGATAGACTCTCATTAAGCAAGCTGGCGATCGCTGACTAGAGTGTGACACTTCATAATTCTTAGTAATCGCTAAAAGTCTTACTACACAAGGGCTAGAGCAACTGTTGGTTTCAACGACTAGGGGGCGGAATGTGGGTTTAATCATAGATTTTTAGGGGGCGGAATGTGGGTTTAATCATAGATTTTTATCGATGGTGGAAGATGAAATACCAGATAGCCCCGATATGATTATCCATTTTTTTGGAGAACGATAGACTCTGTCTGACCAATCTAGAAATTCGGCTCTTCTGGTTTCTGTGTGGAAACGAGGTCTATACCGATAGAATATCCGCAAAATAGTCCTAAAAGTTTTGCCCAATAAGCACTTCAGGGTTCCATAAGCAAAAATTATCACACAAAGTCGAGAAGAGCCGAAATTCTTTGTCGAAGAGTATTGTTTAATCTTTCAATAGGATTAGTTTGACCAGTTTCTTTACCTACTGCCCGATGACTTTTACGAGAAATTACTGTCTTATATAACTCCCAAAATTTTGTGTAAGCAACAGCACATTGTCGATAAACTCCTGGGAGAATTTTCCAGAGCTTTTTAGCTGATTCACGGCTTCTATCTCCTAAATAACAACCAATTATTTCTCGGGTAGTTCTATCGATAGCTAACCAAATATATACCTAAATTTTATTACAAAATAATAATGACTATAACTCATCCAATTCTATGATTAATTTGCCTTTAGGTTTGTCTGTTACCTATACCTGGCGAAGAAATTGGTTAAATTTATTATTAAGATAGTTTTGTAAACATGACCAACTCAATCCAGTTACTCCAGCAATTACTCGCAGAGAAATTCTTTCTAGCAGCAGGAGATTTATTAATTATTGGGTTTCGTTAGAGACGGTTTTATGACTAGGATTAATTGCCAACGGTTGACCATAATTTTTACCCTTACGTTTCGGTTTGCCATTATGTGTAGAACCATTTTTGATGGTATGGCAAGAACCACATTTAGGATAACTAAATATTGAAGCTTGTGAATCTTTTGTCAGAAGATTATGTTCTAAATCTTCATCGCCATCCAACCAAAGTTTAATGATCCAAGAGAAGATATTGATAAAAACAGCAATCATAAAAAGCAAATTCTTGACATTTGTCAGGTAATTATTTTTATTAGTAAATATTCTACGCAACTCAGGCTAGATAAGCAAGAGAGCTACGCCACTACTATCGGATCACTACCGTCGGTTCTTCGTTACGGCGATCGCCTGTACTTTTGAAAATGATGACAAAACGGGAATCATAGGCACAATTCAAACTTGAGTTTTGCGACTACCTGAGTGATCTAACTCACACAGCTTAAATCATCGAAAATTTGGGTCTGAAACCCCGTCGTTCTACGACGGCTTTACCGTTAAATACTAGCGCATTTACACGATATATTCTAGAATGTGAGGTATGGAAAAAGCCTATTCTTACCGATTTTACCCCACACCCGAACAAGAGTCGCTATTGCGGCGCACTTTGGGCTGTGTAAGATTGGTTGACAATAAAGCTCTCCATCTCAGAACACAAGCTTGGTACGAAAGACAAGAAAGAGTAGGATATACTGAAAC
>NZ_JADBVE010000393.1:0-17657 GCF_020245285.1 Microcystis sp. M31BS1 | reverse complement strand
TCCTTCTGAGTTCATCGGTTTTCGAGGATTAGAAACCCCCTAAATTTCGGAAAATTACTCGGATAGAATCGGAACAAACGCCAAAATTTAGACTAACTTCTCGGAATTCAAGGGCTCGGTCAACGCGCGATTACCCTGTATCAGTTATCAGTTATCAGTTATCAGTTCACTGAGAAAACTCCCCACTCCCCCCACCCCACACCCCACACCCCACACCCCACACCCCTAATTCTTATGAGAGATTCCCTATCGAGCCGTCTAAGAGTACAACAACACTGCCTCAATCAGGTTAAATTAGCCGTGACAAAGCAGGGTTTTAGCAGTCAGCGCTCCTTAGCCAAAGAAGCTGAATTTAGTCTGGCTACTGTCAGCAACTTCCTGACTGGTAAACCGGTAGAACAAGCCACTTTTGAACAAATTTGTCGTCGATTATGCCTCGACTGGCAAGAAATCGCCGCCCTGAATTTTGAGCTAAAAACACCCCCTCAAGACAAAATTCCGGTTAATTCGGCAGCCAAGAGCGAAAAATTGGAGACATTGCCCCCCTATCCTAATGGGGCTGTTCCCCTTGGTTCCCCATTTTATTTAGAACGTCTTCCCCTCGAAGAACAGATCAGGCAGGAAATCAAGAAACCGGGGGCTTTAGTGCGGATAAAAGCTCCCAAAGAAATGGGCAAAACTTCCCTACTTTTGAGAATGCTCGATTTTGCTAAACAGCAAGGCTACCGCACGGTGAGTTTGAACTTAGAACAGGTGGACCAGGCCATTTTGAGTGATTTAAACCAATTTTTGCGCTGGTTGTGTGCCAATGCCGCCCGTCAACTACAGTTAAAACCGCAATTAGATGAGTATTGGGATGAGGATTTAGGTAGCAAGATTAGCTGTACGGTTTACATTCAAGACTATATCCTGGAATCGATTACTGCCCCCATTGTCCTGGCTCTCGATGAACTGAATCAGATATTTGAACATCCCCAAGTGGCCAAGGATTTTTTACCGCTGCTGCGTTCTTGGTACGAAGAAGCCAAAACCTTACCTATTTGGCAAAAACTTCGTCTTATCGTCGTCCATTCCACAGAAATTTATGTTCCCCTGCAGCTCAATCAATCCCCCTTTAACGTGGGATTCCCCGCACAGCTAAGTCATTTTAGTCTGGAGGAGGTATTAAAATTAGCTCAACGTTATCAACTCACTTGGGAAAATCAGGAAAAAGTCCAACAACTGATGGAGTTAGTAGGAGGACATCCAGCTTTGGTACAAACTGCCCTCTACTATCTCAGTCGGGAGGAAATAACCATGACGCAAATATTAACTACTGCCACCTCCGTCACGGGGATTTATGCACATCACCTGCGGCGCCATTGGGCAGTATTAGAACAACAGCCGGAACTAGCAAAAGCTCTTGATCGGGTGATAAGCGCCGTGGAACCAGTACAATTAGACCCAATTCTCGCTTATAAACTCAGCAGTATGGGGCTACTCAAACAATCGGGAGATAAAGTAGTACCAGGCTATGAATTGTATCGACGCTATTTTTTAGAGGTGAAATCCTCTATCAGTTATCAGTAAACAGTAATCAGTTATCAGTGAGGGTGTGGGGAAGTGGGGAAGTGGGGAAGTGGGGAAGTGGGGGAATGGGGAAGTGGGGGAATGGGGAAGTGGGGAAGTGGGGAAATTGAACTAAAACCCCAAAACCCTTTCGGCGGTTCGGCTGAGCTCACCGTCGAAGCCTGAGCTCACGGCCGAAGCCCAAAACCCCAACACCTAAAACCTATCTCCTGTCTCCTGCCTCCTAAATACTGGCTCCCGGCTCCTATCTCCTGACGACTGGCTACTAACCCCACCAACAAACTTTTTGCCGCAAACCCTACTTATTATGAATATGTCAAACAAAGATACTGTCCAAAATACTGTCAACGTTGGTAATTTTAGTCGCTCGCAACTCGGTCGGCCGGATGAGAACAATTTATATAAGGCAGTCGCTACAGTTACCGAGGGACATTGGCCGGAAAATCTGTCGGGATACGTTTTTATCGTCTGTCCTTTTCATAGAAAAAATGACCGTCATTTGTTCTCTGGTGAAGGTGTAATTATTAAATGGGACTTGCAAGGGAAAAATAATCAAGTTAATGTTTACAGTAAAAAACTGAAAACCTGGGATAGTTTCTGGCGAAAAGTCTTACCGATATTTAATATTATTAAAGCCAATTTTCCTGCTGTAATCAGCATTTTGGGTTCTTCAGAAATAGCGAATACTGCTATAGTTAAACTAGAAAAAGTTTCCGAAGATAAACAACTAGAAGAAACCCGATTAATTCTCACTGCCGATGCGGGACGTTACTGGGAAGTGGATCCCGTTTCCCTTGATACTATCACTCCGATTGGTTATTTTGACCAACATCTTGTTTCCGTGCCTTTGTCTTTTTTCCCAGTCCTAGAAAATACTGCTCACCCCTTCTACGACAAAAAGACCAAAGAATTTATCACCTGTGAATTAAAGCTAAAAATTGTATCGGGAGGTATATTAAAAGACTTAGACAACTCGGTGTATGTTGTGCTTTGGGATCAACAAAAACAACTTAAACCCTGGAAACTACAGGGAACTATCCTCGATGGTAGCCCCCATTCGGTTATCGTCACCGAGGATTATATCATGATTCCCGATATGCCTTTTCAGATGGGAGTAGCCAAACTATTAGGTATTAGAATCAAGCCAGAAGAAACCTATCCGAAAACTCAAATTTATCTGGTTAAACGTCAAGACCTCAAGGAAGAAGAAACCACCGTTCCCTCGCGATTAATTACCTTCAATGGCGACAGTTATCACTTCCTTTGTAATTACCATAGTACCAACGGTCAAATTCAGCTGGTGGCCATCCAAAACGCCACTATTAGTTTAACCGAAGCGATCGAAAAAGACGATATCCAACATTTTACTGGTCAGGGTTATCCCCCCGAATACCACGGCATTCCCTGGATGTTTTCCTTTGACCCCGGAGTGCTGCGCAAAGTGGTTATCGAAGATGCCAGGGTGATGAGCGAACAAGCTTTCATCCATCCGGGGTGGTTCTCTACCACTCTCTACACCGCCGACCCACGGGAATTGGAACAGGGATACAGTGCCATTTATCAGGTTTATGCCGGGTATGTGCGCGAGTTAATCTGTCGTCGTCAGTATATGGATTTTCGCGACCAAAGTAATCGCATCCTCAGCGATGCCGAACTTCCCTGTCATGACTTGCCCTCGGTATTAGCTAAGGTTCCCTTCGATAAGGATTGGAATCAGTTAACTGAACAGATTAGCCAAGAAAAAAAAGGCAGTGATACTCATGTATCCCATTTAGGTCGGGGACTACTGGATTTTTATGTTTGTCCTGATGGCTATATTTTAGATAGCATTCAGTTTATTCCCCAAGAACAGGCCTATCTATTGACGACGGTTTTAACCCCGACCAAAGTATTAGAAGCTTGGTTATTTAACCCTGACAATCTCAAGGACGGACCGATTGCTAAACTGAGTTTGCTGGAAGATGTTCACTTTGGTTTTACCTTGCATTCCGAGTATTTCGAGCAGGTGGTCCCTTCTCCCCATCCTTCCGTCTCACAGGTAAATCGAGTTCTGTCAGCCTTGCGGAGTCTGGTCTTGGTTCCCGTAGAATTTTTCCTAGGGAAACCCGCAGCCGTTTACAACCGCCAAGTAAAAAAATGATTGTTCTCAACGGATACGACATTCTTGCCCAAATCTACGAAAGCGTTAACTCGGAAGTCTATCGGGCCATTCGCATCGCCGATAATCAACCGGTTATGCTCAAAATCCTCAAGCAAGAATATCCCACCACCCAAGAACTAACCCACTATAAACAGGAGTATAAAACCATCTGCGGTCTGAACTTCGAGGAGGCGATTAAAGCCTACGGCTTAGAAACCTACCGCAGAACTCCCGTGATTATTTTGGAAGATTTCGGGGGTGTATCCTTAAAAAAATGGCTAGAGGGCAAACCCCTAGCCTTAAGGGACTTTTTAAGCCTTGCACCCCGAATAGTGGCTAATTTAGAGAAAATTCACAACGCTAAGGTTATTCACAAAGATATTAATCCTGCCAATATAGTTCTTAACCCCGAAACCGGACAGATTAAAATCATCGATTTTGGCATTGCTAGTGTTCTGCAGCGGGAAAATCCCGGGCTAAAAAATCCCAACGTTCTGGAGGGGACTTTAGCCTATCTTTCTCCCGAACAAACCGGACGGATGAATCGCAGTCTCGATTATCGCACGGATTTTTATTCCTTGGGCGTTAGCTTCTATGAACTGCTCACCGGACAATTACCTTTTCCAGCTAACGATGCTTTGGAATTAGTTCACTGTCATCTAGCTAAACAACCTTTGGAGATTAATAGTCTCGTCAGGGAGGAAATTCCCCCAGTGGTGGAGGCAATCATCATCAAACTGATGGCTAAAACCCCCGAAGAACGATACCAAAGTGCCTACGGCATTCGAGCAGATTTAGAGGAATGTTTAAGACAACTGGAAACAACGGGTAAAATTGAGGATTTTGTCATCGCTAGGCAAGATCTAGCCAATCAGTTCCAAATTCCCCAAAAACTCTACGGTAGGGAGGCAGAAATCGCCACTCTCCTCACTGCTTTTCAACGGGTAGCCACGGTGGCTAAAAACTCCTCTCACACCGAACTGATGCTAGTTACGGGTTATTCTGGCATGGGTAAAACCACCTTGGTTAAGGAAATTTATCAGCCAATTACTGAAAAACGCGGCTTTTTTATCTCCGGTAAATTTGACCAATTTCAGCGCGATATTCCCTATGCTGCCGTGGTTAGCGCTTTGACTAATCTGGTTAAGCAACTTTTGGGGGAGAGTCAATCACAACTGGAACTATGGCGACAAAAACTCTTAAAGTCTTTGGGGGCGAATGCACGGGTTATTATTGACGTGATTCCCGAACTAGAATTAATTATTGGTTCGCAACCAGAGGTGTTACAATTAGGAGCGATCGCTACTCAAAATCGCTTTAATTTAGTCTTTAAAAATTTTATTCGGGTCTTTTGTTCCCCAGAACATCCCCTAGTCATCTTTCTCGATGATTTACAATGGACAGACTTGGCTAGTCTCCAGTTGATAGAATTAATTATGCTCGATGGCGATATGGACTATTTGTTTTTAATTGGCTCCTATCGCAGTAATGAAATTAATTCCACTCACCCCCTAACCGCTACTCTCGACAAATTAGAGCAAGGGGGCATAATTATCAATCAAGTTATTTTAAAACCTCTGGGTTCTGAACAGGTCAATCAGTTAATTGCTGACACCTTAAACCATTCACCAGAATATGTGCAATCCTTGTCCGCTTTAGTCTGGCAAAAAACCCACGGTAATCCTTTTTTTGTCAATGAATTTCTCAAAACTATCTACTGGGAAAATTGGCTATTTTTCCAATCGGGGCAAGAAACAACCACTAAAACCGATAATAATAGGGGCTATTGGCAATGGCATCTCGGCCAAATTCAAAGGATTGGCAGTACCGATAATCTGATTCAATTTATGATGGGCAAAATGCAGAAATTGCCTCCCGAAACCCAAGAAGTCTTAAGTTTAGCAGCCTGTCTTGGGGCAGAATTTAATTTATATAATCTGACGGTTATCTCTGAAAAATCACCTTCAGAACTTTTACCAATTTTAACTTCTAGTAGCGAAGCTGGTTTAATTATTCTCCTCTCAGAATTAGATGAACAATTACTGATTCAAGAATATAAATTTGCTCATGATCGCATTCAACAAGGAGCTTACGCTCTCATCGAAGACAGCCAAAAAGCCGTAATTCACCTAAAAATTGGTCGCCTACTTTGGCAGCATACTTCTGTCAACGAATTATCGGAAAAGATTTTTAAAATAGTTGATCATCTCAACCTTGGTTATCAACTAATTAGCGAGAAAAAAGAACGAGAGTCAGTGGCTAACTTGAATTTACTAGCAGCCCAAAAAGCAAAAGCCGCTAATGCCCAAGCTGGAGCCTTAAAATATATCAAAACCGCTCAAAAACTTCTCAAAAAATCAAGCTGGAAAAATAACTATCAACTGACTTTAAATATTTATTCTGAAGCCACAGAAATCGCCTATTTAAGTGGGAACTTTGAGCCGATGCAACGCTGGGCTAATCTCGTATTAAAACAGGCAAAAACTACCCTAGATAAAATCAAAGTTTATGAAGTAATCATCGAAGCGTATCACGCCCAAAATCAAGAACTAAAAGCGGTACAAATTGGTTTATCTGTCCTTAAAAGCTTCGATTTCCAGATTCCTGAATCCTTACAATCATCAGATATTCAAAAAGAACTAACTAAAACCCGACAAAAATTAGCGGGGCAAAATATCGAAGATTTAAGTAATTTACCGCCGATAAATGAGGAAGAAAAATTAGCAATAATGAAGATAGGGACTGCCATATTTCCTCCTGTTTTTATTGCCGCACCTCATCTCTTACCCATCCTAGTATCAAAACAGGTTAACTTATCAATTGAATACGGCAATAGTTATCTAGCGGCTTTTACTTATGTCAATTATGGCTTAATCCTTTGCGGTATTTTAGAAGATTGGGAAACGGGTTATCAATTTGGACGATTAGCTTTAAACATCGCTGATAAATTTCATGCCAAAGCCCTGATGCCGAAAATAATTGCCGTCTTTTCCGCCACTATTAGTATCTGGAAAGAACCGATTAAAAATTCCCTGTCCTTGTTAAAATCTTCCTATCAAACCGGTTTAGAAATGGGCGATCTCTACTACGGAACAACCTGTGCCTATCTTTACTGTTTTCATTCTGCCTTTATCGGACAAGAATTAACCGAATTAGCCCAAGAAATAGCTAACTATGATCTGGCTTTTGTTAAGCTCAAACAAGAAAACCCTCGCAACTATCTAAAAATCTATGGTCAAACAGTTTTAAATCTGCTGAGGCACTCGGAAAATCCCGGTCATTTAGAAGGACAGTACTATCAAGAAACTGTTATGTTACCGTACCATCTAGAGGCTAATGATCTCTACGGTCTCTGTGCTTTATTTGTTAATAAATTATACCTTTGTTATCTATTTGGACAGCACGAACAAGCCATTGAAAATGCTAACCAAGCCCAAAAATATCTGGGAGGAGCTACCGCTACTTTCTTGATTCCTCTGCATAATGTCTATGATTCCCTCGCCCATTTAGCTATTTATAATCATCTGGACAATGACCAAAAAAAGCAAGTATTAGAACGAGTGACGAATAATCAGAGAAAGCTGTGGGAATGGGCTAATCAAGCACCCCAGAACTATCTCCATAAATTTTATTTAGTGCAAGCGGAAAAAGACCGGGTGCAGCAATCCTATCTAGAAGCCATAGAAAACTACGATCTAGCCATCGCTAAAGCCAAGGAAAATGAATACATTAATGAAGAGGCACTAGCTAACGAACTAGCGGCGAAATTCTATCTCGATTGGGGTAAAGTAAAAATTGCCAAAACCTACATCAATGAAGCTGCTTATCTCTATTCTCTTTGGGGAGCAACCGCTAAAGTCAAAGATATAGAAAGCCGCTATTCTCAGTTAATGGTCAATAATTATGGTTCCAATTCCCCGACCGAAACTAGGAGAACTACCACCAGAAAAAATTCAGCCAGTCATTCGGGAGATCTGTTAGATTTAGCCACGATCATGAAGGCATCCCAAGCCATTTCTAGCGAGATAGTTTTAGATAAGTTACTCGCCACCCTGATGAAAATTCTCATCGAAAATGCCGGGGCGCAGCTGGGCTATCTTATCCTAGAAAGCGGCGGACAATTATCGATCGAAGCCTCCGGTTCAGTGCAGGAAGATAGGGTGACAGTCTTTAAATCTAATGCGATCGAAGAACATCTTCCCGTCTCAATTATTAACTATGTAGCCCGGAGCGGTCAAACCGTTCTTAATAACGATGCTGCCCATCAGGGCAATTTTAGCAACGATCCCTATATAAAAACCCATCAAACCAAATCGCTGCTCTGTTCGCCTCTCCTCGACCAAGGACAACTGCGGGGAATTGTCTATCTAGAAAATAACCTCACCGTCGGGGCTTTTACCCAAGAAAGATTGGAAGTGCTGCAACTGCTCTCTAGCCAAGCGGCGATCGCAATTACTAACGCCAAACTCTACGCTGAAATCAAAGCCAAACAGAGACAACTAGCGCAATTTTTAGAAGCCATGCCAGTGGGGGTATTTGTCCTCGATGCCGACAGTCAACCCTATTATGCCAATCAAACCGCCCAAGAGATTTTAGGAAAAGGGATAGTTAATATCACCACGGCTAATCAGTTGGGGAAAACCTATCAGTTATATCAAGCTGGAACCGATCGATTGTATCCCACCGAAGACCAGCCGATTGTCCGAGCTTTAAGGGGGGAAAAAAACACGATGGATGATCTAGAAATTCACCAAGGAGAGAAGATTATTCCCCTAGAAGTGTATGCTACGCCCGTTTTTGACGAAAAAGGGGAAATTATCTATGCGATCACCGCTTTTACCGATATTAGCGAACGAAAACAGGCGGAAGCGGAACGGATTCGCTTTACCGAAGAATTAGCCGAGTATAGCCGCACCCTAGAACAGAAAGTGCAGGAGCGCACCCTAGAACTCAGCCAAACCCTAGAAATTCTCAAGGCCACCCAAGCAGAATTACTGTTTGAAAATGAACTGCTCAGAAGTAGCGAAGAATCTAGCACCTTTGACTACCAAGTGGGGGGCAGTTTACCCATGGATGCTCCCACCTACGTGGTCCGCGCCGCCGACCGTTATCTCTATAAAGCCCTCAAACGCGGCGATTTTTGCTATGTTCTCAATCCCCGTCAAATGGGTAAGTCTAGTTTAATGGTACGCATGATCGATCACCTCCAACACGAGGGCATCTGTTGCGCTCCCATTGATTTAACCCGTATCGGCAGCGAAAATGTCACTTCTGACCAATGGTACAAGGGGATAGCCTTCGAGTTAGGGCGACGTTTTGGCCTGCTCAAAAGGGTTAATCTGAAAGCTTGGTGGCAAGAACGGGAAGATGTCTCGGCAGTGCAGCGCTTGGGCGAATTTATTGAAGAAGTGTTATTGCTGGAAGTGGGGATAGTGGAGGGTTCTCCCCCGAAACCGATAGCGATTTTTATCGATGAAATTGATAGCGTTTTGGGCTTAAATTTCGCAGTTAATGACTTTTTTGCCCTGATTCGTTCCTGCTATAACCAGCGTGGTTTTAACCCGCTCTATCGGCGTTTGACCTTCGCTTTCTTCGGTGTTGTCACCCCCTCCGATTTAATTACCGACCACCAAATCACTCCTTTTAATATCGGTCATTCGATTCAATTGGAGGGTTTTAAGGAACACGAAGCCCAGCCTTTACTGCGCGGATTGGCCGAGAAAGTTAGTAACCCGCAAACTGTCTTAAAAGAAGTCTTTGCTTGGACAAACGGTCAACCTTTTCTGACCCAAAAACTCTGTCAGTTAATTCGCACCGCCGCCTCGCCGATTCCCCCCAATGGTGAGGCCTCCTGGATTGAGGACTTGGTACAGAAGAAGATCATTGACAATTGGGAGGCTCAGGATGAACCGGAACATCTGCGGACTATTCGCGATCGGCTCCTCAACAGTCATCGCTCCCAGTTGCTCCTGAGACTCTATGAACGGATTTTAAGGGAAAAAGAGGTGATTGCTGAGGATAGCCCCCCAGAAAAAGAGTTACTTTTATCGGGGTTAGTGATCAAAGACCAGGGCCAGCTGCGGGTTCATAATCCCATCTATCGGGCCATCTTTAACCTCGATTGGCTGGGTTGCAGCTCAAATTTGTAGAAATATCCACTACAGAGCAATTATTGGGACTTAAACGCTCAATACAGATCAAATCGATTATAATCGCTACAGAGTCGGCACTTGACGTTGAGAGATTGGCAATGAAACAGACAACCCCCTCCGAGTCAGAGATAAATGAAGCTTACTTCGCCATGTTATCTTGGTGTTTTGTGCCTAAATTTCCCCGCAAGTCAGCCCCCTGTCTCGGCCAGTGCGAGTCGCTATTCTCGGAGCAACACGAGCAGTCGTGACTAAATTACTCGAATTCCGCTATTTTCCTGGCTCTTCTCGACTTTGTGTGATAATTTTTGCTTATGGAATCGTGAAATGCTTATCAGGCAAGACTTTTAGTGCTATTTGGCGGAATAAACTATCAGTATAGACCTCGTTTCCACACAGAAACCAGAAGAGCCTTTTCCTTTCGTAAGATTAGAGCCATGAACAAAACAGATGTAATGAGTTGGATTTATTTTAGTCATCCAAAAAAAGCTGATATTGTCAATATTTTAATAATTATTGCCATATGGACTGTGACGGTAATTGTCGTCAATCCTTTGGGTAATTTTCCTCTTAATGATGACTGGGTTTATGGACTGGCAGTAAAATCGATTCTGGAGAAAGGTGATTTCCGCCTTCCCAGTCCAGCCCATGCTAACCTATTTTTTCAAGCCTTTTGGGGAGCCTTATTTTGCCTTCCTTTTGGATTTTCATTTACTGCATTACGCTTCTCCACTTTAACCTTAGGATTAATCGGTGCGATTGGTACTTATGGACTGCTTAGAGAAGTTAATGCCAATCAGAAAATCTCTTTGTTGGCTGCTTTGCTGCTAGTGGTTAATCCTCTATACTTTGGATTAGCTAACAGCTTTATGACCGACGTTCCTTTTCTGGCTTTAAGTATCCTATCTTTCTATTTTCTGATCAGGGGATTGAAGCGGGAATCAACTATGGAAATTATTCTCGGTATTTGCCTCGCTTATATCACGATTTTAATCCGTCAATACGCAATTATTATTCTTTTATCATTTGCCCTAGCATACTCGTTTAAACAAAGATTTAAATTAAAAATTTTATTGGGCAGTTCCCTGATATTTTTATCAGGAATTTTACTACATGAACTGTATCAAAAATGGCTTTATTCTACAGGACGCATGCCTTTAACAGCAGAGAATACCCTGACTATAATAGCAGAGAAGGTATTGATAGCTATAGGAAAATTAGATTTCGGCAACCACATTTTAATGATTTCAATTATATACCTGAGTTGTTTAGTCTTCCTTGCCCTAGCGATCTTTTGGACAAAAAAATTAAAATTAAAAATTTTGTTGGGCAGTTCTCTGATGGTTTCCTTGGTAATCTTACTCTATAAATTGTATCAACAATGGCTTGAATCTAAAGAGCGGACTCTTTTAATAATGGAGA
This sequence comes from Microcystis sp. M31BS1, assembly GCF_020245285.1. Taxonomy (NCBI): domain Bacteria; kingdom Bacillati; phylum Cyanobacteriota; class Cyanophyceae; order Chroococcales; family Microcystaceae; genus Microcystis; species Microcystis sp. M31BS1. Next base: position 6,377 of record NZ_JADBVE010000393.1, on the reverse strand, counting down.
ATGTGTTGATGAATATGCAAAAATTAGATTTTGGCAACCATATTCTAATTATTTCAATTGGTTGTTTTATTTTCCCATTCATAGCGATATTTTTTTCTGGGAAATTTAAGGAAATATCGCGCCAACACCAAAGAATAACGCTCTTAGCTTTATCTAGCTTTTTTGTTGTCGTGATGGGTAAATTGATCCAGCAAGGCAAAACTATGCCCTTCATCGGTAATGTCCTAGTTTATTTTGGCTTAGGCCCTTTAACCCTTCGAGATACTTATATCTTGAAGGTAAATTATCCCCCCTATTCCCTTGGCTTAAAAATATTTTGGTTGATGATGACGGCGATTGGTGTAGTTGGAGCGCTTTTATTGCTTTACTATTTATGCTCAGGGATATTGCAAACCTTTTCTGAATCAGAAAAATGGTTGAATTTACTAATAATTTCTGCGATATTAGTTTATCTTTTTCTTTTGGGAATAAAGTATGCTTTTGATCGTTATTTTTTGCTGCTTGTACCATTATTTATGGTCCTTATAGTAATTTTAAACAAGGACATTGCCGAGCAAGATATTGGCAAAAAAATAACTGCTTTTGCCTTGACAATGATCTTTATTTGGGGCGGATTTACTATAGCTGCAACCCATGACTACTTAGCCTGGAACCGAACTCGGTGGCAAGCCTTAAATGATTTGATGGAACAGGGAGTTACTCCTGAATATATCGATGGGGGATACGAATTTAATGGCTGGTATTTAAACGATATAAAATATCAGAAGCAGCGGGGTAAAAGTTACTGGTGGGTAAATCGTGATGACTACATGATTTCCTCTGGATTGCTCAAAGGTTATCAAGAAGTCAAACGCTATCCTTTTGCAAGATGGCTGCTTTTAAAGCAAGATAATGTTTTTGTTCTCCATAAGATGGCTGAAGATAAAACTAATGGGACTTAAACGCTCAAACGATCAAATCGAGTATAACCGCTACAGAGTCGGCACTTGACGTTGAGAGAGCGGCTATGAAATAGACAACCCCAGCCGCGATACCTCTCTGGCTTTGACCAATGGTGTGGGCGTTTTGACAATGGAGAAGAAAATCATCTCCATTCCTGTCCATTTTGGTCAAAATAATCAATGATCCTGAATCTTGGTGATTAAAAAAGCGTTAATTGCTTTTTTATCACTGTTCTCTGCTTGAGAGAGAAAAAACCTTAACCGAGTAGTATTGACTCCCCCCTCATCACCCCAGCAATTTGTCGGTCTAACTGTTCTAAATTTTCCGCCGGTTCAAGGCAGCATAACCCTTGACAAATTAACCCAAATGTGCTAGGGGGCAAACTGTCATCGACTCGATACACCGCAGTGGGCAAATAGCGACCTAACAGCGGCTCGATCGAGCTTTCCGGGGCGCGCAGACAGAAACCGTGACGATAGTGATCGAGAGCAACAAATAAACTGGGGCAAGCGGTGGGGGACTGTTCTAGGATGGTACTAAAAGATTGCAAGGCCTTTTCGGCCCGATCGAGATATTCTAGATTTTCCGTCAATCGCGACAGACGCACTAAATTAGCGATCGCAATTCCGTTGGCCGAAGGGGTGGCATTATCCGTATAACCCCGTTCTCGCACGATCAGATCGAGACTATGATCAGAAGCAGTATTAAAATATCCCCCCTCATCCTCGGACCAAAACCAGCGGTCGAATTCCCCTTGTAGATCGATAGCCGCCTCTAACCAGCCAGTTTCTTGGGGATTAGCCGTTTGCAAGTCCAGTAAAGCCTTAATAAAATAGGCAAAATCCTCCGATTGGGCCAAAACCGAGGCCTGACCCTGATAATTCAAGCGCTGAAAACGTCCATCTAACCACTGATGCTTGAGAATAAACTCGGCCGCTTGAGTAGCCATTTTCCAGTACAAAGGTTCACCAAAGACGGCAAAGGCCCGGGCTAAACCGGAAATCATCAAACTATTCCAAGCGACGATCATTTTCGTATCCGTTACCGCCGGAATGCGTCCCGGCCAAGAGACAGTTTTCGCCTCCTGATTGTCTCTGGCCGGGGGAAAAAGAGCTAATTGGGCTTGAGAACTGCCATAACGCCGAATAAATAACTTATCGAGCATATTTTCTATCTCCTCCCCTAATTCTCCCCCTTGCCGACGTTGCAGGACATTACGACCCTCAAAATTCCCCTCGGCAGTGACGGTAAAATTAGCCTGCAGCAGCCCCAATTCCTCGGTCGAGAGATAATCCCTTAACGACCGATCCGACCAGACATAAAAGGCCCCTTCCTCCGGCTCCCCATCCGTGGCCTTCTCAAAACTATCGGCATCTTGGGCCGCATAAAAATAACCTTCTGGGGCGGTCATTTCCCGTTTTAGCCAGTTAACCGTGCCTTTAATCCCTCTCTCAAAGGCCGCCTCTCGATTACCCGCACTCCACAAATTGGCTAAATATTCGACAATTTGCCCGTTATCGTAGAGCATTTTTTCAAAATGGGGAACTGTCCACGTCGAATCCACCGTATAACGATGGAATCCTCCCCCTACATGGTCATAGATTCCCCCCAGGGCCAGATCTTCCCCCCGTTGATAGGCTGCTTGCCGGAGGGAATCCTCAAAATCGTCACCAAAGCGACTACCCTGCAAAGCCAGATTAGCATAGGGAATCATCGGAAAACTGGGCCGACCGTAGTTATTGGGATTAACCTGAATCACCGCAGTATTTGTCTCGATTCCTGTGGCTAAAAGGGAAGGAGCGGCTAAATTGGTCTCTGCTCGGGGTAAAATAGCCGATTGACGCAGCGCGCCCAGCATTTCGGCCGTGAATTTGCTTAATTTCTCCTTTTCTTCGTCATAATAGCGACGTACCGATTGCAACACTTGCAGAAAACCGGGCCGGTTAAAGCGCGGTTGCACGGGAAAATAGGTGCCACCATAGAAGGGAATTAAACTATCCGGTGTTAGGAAGACATTCAGCGGCCAACCCCCTTGACCGACCATCATCTGCAATGCTTGCATATAGATACTATCGATGTCCGGTCTTTCCTCCCGATCAACTTTGATCGGCAAAAAATACTGATTGAGATAATCGGCAATGGCCCGATCGGAAAACGCTTCTCCTTCCATAACCGTACACCAATGACAGCTAGAATAACCGATCGACAGAAAGATCGGTTTATCTTCTCTCCCGGCAATTTCTAGGGCGCTGTCACACCAATACCACCAATCGATCGGGTTTTCGGCGTGTTTTCGCAGGTAAAGACTTTCGGATGCAGCCAGATGATTAGCCATGGGAAAAGGGGTATTTTTGCTCTTGCTGCTTATTAGTTTAAGCTAATTAGAGACTAACCGGAATCAAGCTTCTGCTCATGCTGAAAACTTCGATCGCCCTAGGATTTTTTCTCACTCAATCTTTGCCCCTTAATCCGCAAGTGCAGGGGGTGGCTAATCATTTAATTGGGGTTATGGATACCAGGGAACAAGCGCAGACTAACCCCCGCATTGCTAAGGTGCAAATGACCACCTGTGCCGTGGATTTTTCCCCCAAACAGGATAATATTTATCTTTATCAGGAACAGGCAATTATCGATCGCTTAAATCAACCCTATCGTCAAAGAATTTTAGTCATTCAACCTAGCGCTGATAATTCCACTGTGGAATCGAAAGCTTATAAGTTAAATAATGCCCCTAACTTTATTAATTTTTGTAACAAAGACTTGACAGAAAGAAAATTAAATGTATCAGATTTGGCCGAGTCGGTGTGTACTGTGTTTTTACAACCGATAGCGGGGGGGTATCGGGGAGAAACTCCCCCCCAGGGTTGTCCCACTAATGCCAGAGGTGCGGTGAAAATAACTAATACAATTATTCTACATTCCCAGGGCATGGATACCAGCGATCGAGGTTATGATAGCCTTGGCCGGCAGGTATGGGGAGCGCAGGATAATTTCTATCAATTTCGCTGGCAAAAACCCTAAAATCGGCTTTCCTGTTTCATTAATGCCACATCGGCAGCAAAATAGGTCAAAATCAAATCGGCCCCCGCTCGTTTCATACTGATTAAAGTTTCCAAAATCAGGCTTTTTTCGTCAATCCAGCCCTGTTTTGCCGCCGCTTTAATCATTGCGTATTCACCACTGACGTTGTAAGCGGCGACGGGAAGATGGCTACTATCGCGCAGACGACGGATAATATCGAGGTAGGCCAGAGCGGGCTTAACCATAATAATATCTGCCCCTTCTGTTATGTCTAAACTGGCTTCGCGTAACGCTTCCCGACTATTAGCCCCATCCATTTGATAGGTTTTCTTATCACCAAATTTTGGGGCTGATTCTAAGGCATCTCGGAAGGGACCATAATAAGCAGAGGCATATTTAGCCGTATAAGCGAGAATTCCCACATCCAGATAGCCAGCCGCATCTAAAGCTCGACGGATCGCCCCAACCCTACCATCCATCATATCGGAAGGGGCGACGAAATTAGCCCCGGCTGCCGCTTGCGAGAGCGACATTTTCACTAAAACTTCTAGGGTTTCATCGTTGAGAATTTTACCGTCCTGCACAATACCATCATGACCATAAATCGAAAAAGGATCGAGAGCAACATCGGTGATAATAATTATTTCAGGGACTTCTTTTTTGATCGCTTTCACTGCCCTTGGCACTAAACCATCGGGATTATAACTTTCTCTACCGAAATTATCTTTTTTATCTTCGGCAATCAGGGGGAAAAGAGCGATGGCATTAATGCCTAATTTATAAGCATTAACCACTTCTTTGAGCAATAAATCGAGGGAATAACGATAACAATCGGGCATAGAAGGAATAGCAACCCTTTGATTTTCTCCCTCCATGATAAAGAGGGGATAAATCAAGTCATTAACGGTTAATTCAGTTTCACGAACAAGACGGCGAATCGCTGGAGTATAACGAAGACGACGGGGACGAATCAGCATGATAACAGCGAGTTAAAAATAAAAAGTAAACAGTAAATAGCTGGTTTTGCTCTGGTTTTTTACCTAGGAAAAAACTGGGGATAGGACGATAAAATAATCCCAATCCCCCTGACTAATTAGTGAAAATCGGGACTATGACGAATCAAACTCATAAACTCTTGACGAGTCTTAGCAGAATCGGCAAAAATACCGCGCACGGCACTCGTAGAAGTCCAAGAACCGGGTTTTTCAACCCCGCGCATTACCATACACATATGAGTCGCTTCAATCACCACAGCTACCCCTTGAGGTTGCAGTAATCCCTGCAAAGCATCGGCAATTTGTGCGGTTAAACGTTCCTGTACTTGCAGTCGTCTGGCGTACATTTCACAGATGCGGGCAATTTTCGATAAACCGATCACTTTCCCGTTAGGAATATAGGCAACATGAGCGCGGCCGATAATTGGTAAAATATGGTGTTCACAGGAGCTAAAAATATCGATGTCTCGGATTAAAACCATCTCGTTAGCATCCTCGTGAAAAACTGCCCCATTCAGCAATTCATCCAGGGATTGCTGATAACCAGAAGTGAGAAATTTTAGGGCTTTTACTACTCGTTTAGGAGTGTCTCGTAAACCTTCGCGATCGGGATCTTCTCCTAATCCTAACAGCAGTGTTCTTACCGCTTGCATCATCTCGGCTTCCGATACCGGCGATTTAGGTTCGGTAATCACTTCGGGAAAGTGATTGTAGTCATCATTGTCAAAAATTGCTTTGGACTTAGCTAAGGTCATAGATATTTTTATGGACTCCAATAGTTAATTGATCGGCCGAGTTTTCTGATTTTACCAATGTTGATAAATACCCTTTGCTAGAGTATTTATTTTTCTGGGCATCTAGACGATAACTAATGAAAGCTATCGGGTTATTCCCTCGTCTTTGGGTTTATCTCCGGTGCGGAAATCTGGAAAAATTGATTTTCCTAGTCACCGAAAAAGTCTTGAGTATCTCCCTCGTTAATTGAGGGCAGAGTTCCACTGCACAATTAGTTTATTTTGTCAAGTAGTTCGTTTGTTTGGTATTTTAGCTTTCCTAGAATGATAATCGTTATCATTTTAACAAAAAATTTAGATTTACGAACAAAAACTTTGTCGTCAGATAAATATAGTCCTGTTAAGCTGTTTAAACTATTTTGAAGAGATAAGCATATTTTGGGATTTTATCGCTTATATTCAGCAATATTACTGATTTTTTGCTATTCTTCCTCCGAGTATAAATCCGCCGGAGAAGCAAGGCGATCGAGAAAGAGTATTCCTTCCAGTTGACATCCTCGCCGCCCTAAAAGTGCGGCGATTCCTAAACCTCACGATTTAAGTTTCTGCTTCCACCACCGTCGCATACCACAGTTAAAAAACCATGTACTGTCTTACACAGAGTCCACAGACTTTCGCCCCATTT
>NZ_JADBVE010000392.1:0-10584 GCF_020245285.1 Microcystis sp. M31BS1 | reverse complement strand
CTGATCACTGATTACTAACCGACTTGACATTATTAACAGACCTAGTTAAAATAAATACAGACACACACATATTAACCCAATGAAAGCGAGGTATCAATACCGTATTTACCCAACAGACCAACAAAAGAGGCTTTTGTCTCAGTTGTTCGGGTGTGTGCGCGTTGTCTGGAACGATACCTTAGCTCACTGTCAAGAACTCTATCGACAAGGAGAGAAAAAGCCAAAATATACCGAGTTATCTAAAAGACTAACTCAAGTCAAAAAAACAGAAGAAAAGCAGTGGTTGACCGAGGTTTCTTCTATCCCTTTACAACAGTCTTTGAGAGACTTAGAGACAGCCTATTCTAACTTTTTTGCATCTTGCAAGGGAGAGAGAAAAGGAAGAAAAGTCAAACCTCCTAAATTTAAGAAGCGTAAATCTAAACAATCAGCGAGATTTACTGACAATGGTTTTACCATCAATCAATATCACGTTACTTTAGCAAAAATCGGTGATTTAAGAATAGTTTGGAGTCGTCCATTACCTTCTAAACCTTCTAGCGTCACCGTGATTAAAGATGCAGCAGATCGATACTTTCTTAGTTTTGTTGTCGAGATTCAGCCCGAAATACTTCCTAATAACGGGGAGTCAGTGGGAATTGATCTAGGGATTGCTACTTTTGCGACTCTCTCAACAGGGGAAAAGATAGACGCTCCTAAACCGTTAAAAAAACGATTAAAACGACTAAGAAAGGCACAGAAAAACCTTTCTAGAAAGCAAAAAGGAAGTAACCGACGGGAAAAAGCTAGGAAACGAGTAGCTAAAATCCACGCAAAGATTAAAGACACTCGCACTGATTTTTTGCAGAAACTATCCACTAGAGTTGTTCGTGAAAATCAAACGATAATTTTAGAGGATTTAAACACATCGGGAATGGTTAAAAATCGTAAGTTATCCCGTGCCATATCAGACTTAGGATGGCGTTCTTTCCGAGATATGCTATCGGCAAAATCTGATAAATATGGGCGTGATTTTCGGATAATTTCCCGATGGGAGCCAACGTCTCAGAGATGTTCCTGTTGTGGGAATATCGGCGGTAAGAAAGCGTTGAATATCCGTGAGTGGGAATGTCTTTTTTGTGGGACTTTCCATGATAGGGATGTAAACGCTGCAATTAATATCAAGGTCGCCGGTGGGCAATCGGAGACTTTAAACGGGCGTGGAGGACAGCATAAGACTTCTGTTAAAGAAGCAGCATCCCGTGAAGCGTCAACCCAGCGGTCGGTCGTTCAATTAAGTTTGTTTGATCTGCCTGGAATCACCGTCCGGCCCCGGCGGTGAGGATGTCAACAGTACCTTTTGAGGAGAGAAAAGTTATGGCTGAGTCAAAAAGCTGGGATTTTCAGAGATTTTGGCAAACTCTAGACTATTTTGATAGTATTCCCCTGTGGAGTTGTCTGCAAAAGCTGCTCGGTTTCGGGGAAGATAAAAAAAATCAGCTAACAAATGAGCAAGGGATGAAGACCATTTTAGTCATTGGTGGGGAAAATGCGATCGGTAGAAAAGTAATCACCCAACTACAGCAGCAAAACTATCAAATCCGCGCTTTAGTCGATAATATCGAGTCTGCACGTCAATTATTGGCTGAAAATGTCGATTTATTTGCTCTGCAAACCCCGCAATTATTCACAGGGATTGAGAGAATTATCTACTGTCAAGGGGAGAATAACCGCCATAGTTTAGCTAATTTACTCGATTTATTGAAAAATGCTGGGATAACCGCCGAAAAAACCCTCTTTGACTTTAGCAATCCCAGCAGTGATATAAAAGAAATCTGGGGTGCGGTGGATGATGTGGTAATGGGAGGAGTGAGTGAGAGTCAGATAACCCTAACCGGAGGACGAGCGCTCTTTTCCGGTATCGTTAGAACTGAAAATAACGGCGGTTTTGCCTCAGTTCGTACCAGAAACCTGAATCCTCCCCTAAATTTATCTAACTACGAGGGAATAGAATTACAGGTACAAGGGGACGGAAAACGCTATAAATTAATTCTGCGCTGTGAAGGACGTTGGGATGGTATCGGTTACTGTTATTCTTTTGATACACTTGATCGCACTTGGCAAACGATTTCTATTCCCTTTGGTGATTTAATCCCAGTGCTGCGGGCCAAAACCCTGCGGGAGGCAGCACCCTTTGATAGCAGTAGCGTCTATGCTTTGCAGTTAATGCAGAGTAAATTCGAGTACGATGGGGCCTTAAATCCCCGTTTCTCCCCAGGATTATTTGCTTTAGAAATTGTCACAATTAAGGCCTACGGGGGTAAAAACCGCTTAATTATCGTTAAAGAAGGGGAAATCGCCGAAAAAAGCCTTTTAGATGCCAGTGGTTATCCCTACGAAGCGATCGATTCTGCTCAGATTTTCGCTAAACTTAATTAATTTAAATAAGCTTGCATCTCAAGTTAAACTACAGAACATCGGGTTAAGATCATGACTATCGGGAGCATAATTAAGGAGGTATGTTCATGAGTGAACAGAATCCCTACGAACAACTTGGGGTTACTGAAGAATCCTCTTTTGAAGAAATTCAAGAGGCCAAACAAAGACTGGTGCAACAGTATCAAAATGATAGCAAAATTGTCGAATCGATCGAGGCGGCCTACGATTCTGTCCTCATGGATCGACTGCGGATGCGACAGGAAGGTAGAATTAAAGTACCCGATCGCATTCGTTTTCCCGAACGTCTGACGATTCCGGTGGAAAGTAAACCGGTTACTAGCAGTAAATCTCCTCACTGGTGGCAAAGCTTAATCGATACACCTTCTGCAAGAGATATCGCTGTGCCAGCAGTGATTTACGCTTGTTTAGGAGCAATCACGCTGTTAGTTCCCGATCCCAGTGGCTCCCTCTTACCGCTGCTCCTAGCTTTTGGTGTTTTCGTTAATATCTATTTTTTCAACCGCAAGGAAAAACGTTTTGGCCGCGCCTTACTATTCACTCTCGCTGGTTTAGTGCTAGGAGTCGCTCTGGGAGCGGGATTAGCCAGTTTGGCGGCCAAGGCTGATTTGCATATATTCGGCGATCGCCAAATTTATGCGCTCGTCACTTTTCTGATCTTTTGGGTGATTAGTAGTTTTTTCCGTTAACCAATCGCTCGTAGGGAGCCTAAGATCACGTCCACTGCTTCCCCAAGGTTATTGACGATATAATCAGGCTCGTAGCTCTCTAAACGGGAACGGCTGCGAATCCCCGATAATACGCCAATAACCTTAATATTTTGGCTTTTAGCGGCGGCAATATCCGCTTCCGTATCCCCCACCATCCAAGTATCGGCAGCCGCCGGCAGTTCCTTAGCGGCCTTAGCCATAAGCAGGGTTTTGTCGCGCACGTCGTTGGTTTTGGTGTAATTATTATTTAGACAATAACGACGATTAGCGGCGAAAAAACGACCGATATCGTGGCGATTAAAGGCATGATCTAGCTCGGATACCCGCCGCATCGTCATCACGACTAAATCGATCTTTAACTCTTGGATTTTTTGGAGAGTTTCCAAAGAACCAACCACCGGGCGATCGTGGACAAGATAGGGTAAAGTATGGACAGTTTGACGACGAAGATGGGCAAATTTACGCGCTTGATCTTCATCTAATCCTGACATTTCCCCGATACGCTTCTCAGAAACCTGATCCCGTTTTAACTGCCAGAATTCCGCTTTCGATAATTCCCCGATAATTTGACCTTTATAGGCGGTTTTCTGTAAACAGTCTTGATAAACTTGGTAATATCGCTCCGATACGTCCATTATCGGGCCGTCAAAGTCGCTAATTAGTCTCAACATCGTTCTAATACTTCTCGCTTTATTAATTTTTATATACAAGTTACCCTAGAGTCTTGACAATGACAAGAGTTTTGTCGGGAAAAAGATTAGGGAAGTGGGGTGTGGGGTGTGGGGAAATGGGGAAATGGGGAGGTGAGGAAGTGGGGAAGTGGGGTGTGGGGTGTGGGGTGTGGGGAGGTGGGGAAGTGGGGAAATTTCAACTAAAACCCTAAAACCCTAAAACCCTAAAACCCCAACCCCTCACTGATTACTGATCACTGATCACTGATGCTTCCCCTTCCCTAGTCTGGACGGTTAGCTTAAAATAAATGTAAGGATATGTAAACTTTCGTAACTATCTCGCCAATTGGCTAACCAATGATCCCAACAACTTCTTTATTCGCACCCGTTGACGATGATCTCCGTCTTTTGACCGATAACTTAAAAAACCTCGTCGGCGCTCGTCATCCCATTTTAGCGGCGGCAGCAGAACATTTGTTCGAGGCCGGCGGTAAACGCGTTCGACCGGCGATCGTGTTGCTGGTATCTCGCGCTACTATGTTAGACCGGGATATCACTCCCCGTCATCGTCGATTAGCGGAAATCACGGAGATGATCCACACTGCCAGTCTCGTCCATGATGATGTGGTAGATGAGGCAGAATTGCGCCGCGGTGTTCCCACCGTTAACAGTTTATTTGACAATCGCGTGGCGGTTTTAGCGGGGGATTTTCTTTTCGCTCAATCTTCTTGGTATCTAGCTAATTTAGATAATTTAGAAGTGGTAAAATTGCTCTCGGAAGTGATTCGTGATTTTGCTGAAGGGGAAATTCAACAGGGAATTAATCGCTTTGATACCAGTATCTCCCTGGAAGCTTATCTAGAAAAAAGTTACTACAAAACGGCTTCTTTAATTGCCAATAGTGCCAAAGCAGCTGGAGTATTAAGCGAGCAATCGGCTGAAGTTAATCATCATTTATATAATTATGGTCGCAATTTAGGATTAGCTTTTCAAATCGTCGATGATATTCTCGATTTTACCTCCCCCACGGAAGTATTAGGAAAACCCTCTGGCTCCGATTTGATCAGTGGTAATATCACTGCTCCCGCTCTCTTTGCCATGGAGGAAAATCCCTATATAGAAGTGTTGATCGAACGGGAATTTAGTCAGGAAGGAGACATCGAAAAAGCTCTTGATTTTATTCACTCTAGCCAAGGTATTCCTCGCTCAAAAGAGTTAGCCAATCAGTATGGTCAAAGTGCCTTAAAACACCTTGACTGTTTAGCTTCTTCTCCCTCAAAAGATGTGTTAATCGAGCTAGTAGATTACGTTTTGAGCCGAATTTATTAGGGAATAATAGTTCTCGCCGTAGCAATAGTCCAAGCATCGACTAATAATAAAAATAGGGTGAGAATAAAAAGAATTCCATACATCCAAGGCTGAGAAAGGGGGCGAATATCAGTCATATCCAAGTTAGTTTTTTCTGCGATTATTTTGACCATGCGATTAAATCCCACTACTCGCATCGGCAATAAATAGGCTTTTTCCGAGGAGCGATCAAGGAAATAATAAACTAAACCACCCTGTCCTGTACTGCGACATTTAAGTTCTTTTATATCTGTCCAATTTAACCACCAACCAGAGCGAAGAAAAGCAGGAAACCATTGGGGATAGGTAACTTGTATCCCTGTTTCTGATAAAATGACTCTTTCACTTAAAGCTCCGTATAAAGCGATTAATCCTAAGCTAATTCCTACCCAGAGAAAATTGGGATTAACAGGGGAATTAGTGACTTTTGCTAAAAAGGGTAAAGGGATGGTTAACGCCACATATAAACTTAATAAAGTTACCCGAATTATTGGTGATATCTGAAAAGTTGTTGTCTCGTTCATTTGATAACCTTAATCAGTAAACAGTAAACAGTGAAAAGAAGGCTCCGAACTTGCCACTTAATACTCTAACACTTTAACACTTAATACTGTTCACTCAAAACTCAAAACTGATAACTGATAACTGATAACTGATAACTGAACGGAGATTTTCACCTCGATCGCAGGTGATTGTTTGACCGTAAACTGTTATTCTAGGCATTAGGGGCGTGATTTTAAGTCGCTACAGTTATTAATTAATATTAACACCTATTGACTATTTATATGAACAATGGTAAGCGCATTTGGGTCTATGACACTACTCTCCGGGACGGGGCCCAGCGAGAAGGTATTTCCCTCTCCCTCGAAGATAAAATTAAAATCGCCAGGGAATTAGATCGGATGGGTATTCCTTTTATCGAAGGCGGTTGGCCAGGCGCAAACCCAAGAGACGGTCAATTTTTCTGGAAACTGCACGAAGAACCCCTAAAACAAGCGGAATTAGTCGCTTTTTGTTCCACTCGTCGCCCCCAGATCGAGGCCCGGGAAGATCGGATGTTAACCGCCATTCTCGCCGCTAGAACCCGTTGGGTGACAATTTTCGGCAAATCTTGGGATCTGCACGTCACAGAGGGCTTAAAAACCAGTCTGGAGGAGAATTTAGCCATGATAGGAGATACGATCGAGTATCTACGCTGTCAGGGAAAACGAGTCATTTATGATGCCGAACATTGGTTTGATGGTTACAAAAATAACCCCGAATACGCCCTTTTAACCCTCAAAACCGCCAGGGCTGCTGGGGCCGAATGGTTAGTTTTCTGTGATACCAACGGTGGCACTTTACCCCAAGAAATCGCCCCTATTGTGGAGAAAGTGCGGGAGCAATTGGGTATCGATCCCGATGAGGAAAATGCGCCTCAATTAGGCATTCATGCTCATAATGACGCAGGAACCGCCGTGGCTAACTCCTTAGCGGCAGTTAACGAGGGCGCACGCATGATTCAAGGCACAATTAACGGTTATGGGGAACGCTGCGGCAATGCCAATTTATGTACTTTAATTCCCAATCTTCAGTTAAAAATGGGCTTTTCCTGCCTAGAAGAAAATCAATTAGGCCGATTGACGGGAACTAGCCGAAAAATCAGCGAAATGGTCAATTTAGCCCCGGATGATCACGCTCCCTTCGTCGGACGTTCCGCTTTTGCCCATAAGGGTGGTATTCACGTTTCTGCGGTGGCGAAAAATCCCCTGACCTATGAACATATTAATCCAGAAGCGATCGGGAATCAGCGCCGCATCGTCATTTCTGACCAATCGGGATTAAGTAATGTCTTAGCGAAAGCGCGCAGTTTTGGCATCGATTTAAATAAAGATGATCCCACCTGTCGGCAAATTCTGGAACGTTTAAAAATCTTGGAAAGTGAGGGTTATCAATTTGAGGCAGCCGAAGCTAGTTTTGAGTTATTAATGCGGGAAGCTTTGGGACAGAGAAGCCACCTTTTTGAATTAAAAGGATTCCAAGTTTATTGTGATATGCTCCGGGATAGTGGTAATGCGATTGCGACAATTAAAGTACAGGTAAAAGAGGAAGATTTATTAGAAGTGGCCGAGGGTAACGGACCAGTGGCTGCTTTAGATCGGGCTTTAAGAAAAGCTTTAGTCAAATTCTATCCCGAAATTGCTAACTTTCACCTGACCGATTATAAAGTGAGAATCCTCGATAGTGGTTCGGGGACGGCAGCGAAAACTAGGGTTTTAATCGAGTCCAGTAACGGTCAACAAAGATGGACAACCGTGGGAGTGTCTAGTAATATTTTGGAAGCTTCCTATCAAGCAGTAGTAGAAGGAATTGAATACGGTTTATATCTGCTGCAAAACAATAAACTAGAATTATCGGGTCAATTTTGTCCTTTGGGGATAATTTAAGCAACAGTTATCAGTTATCAGTTATCAGTGAGCAGGCATTGTTATATCATATAGCGGTTTTCACAGAAGTGAGTCCCGATTGAAACGCTAAAACGCCTATCTATCAAGGGATTTACTATATCTTATTAGACTGAAAACCGCTATATTTTTTCTCCCCACTCCCCAATTCCCAATTCATAATTCATAATTCATAATTCCCACTAACCACTGATTACTGTTTACTGTTTACTGATAACTGAATCTCCCGTCTCCTATCTCCCTTATACCTTTTAAACAGGATTTAGTATAATCTCGCCTTGACAGAGTTTAAACACTGATATATTATCAGAAAGAATCCATAATCCGTCCAACAAGAGCAAGCAAGCTTAACTAGGTAATTCAATTGATCAGCCTGTTGAAGCTGTAAATTTCACATAAAATCTTGATTTATGACTACACAAGCTATAGGAAAATCAATGATGTTACTGAATAATAAATCCTTCAAAATTACGACATTTTTAACCATTGCATTGATTACTTGGATCGCCCACTTTTGGTATTTTAATCACTTGGGTTTATACGAAGATGATTACGCTTTCATCGGTAACATACTGACCATGGACTTTTCCAGATTTGTTGACTTTGTTAAGAACATGAATTTGGCATTTTTTCAAGGTAGAGTTGTCGGCTTTAACATCCTCTTCTTCTCTGCATACTTTGCTGGAAAATTGGGAGGATTGCCGCTTATTTATATAAGTGCCTATCTATTGGCATTAACCAATAATATCCTCTTTTATCTATTTCTCCAACGTCTCTGGAATCAACCTATTTTTGTTTTGACGGGTACCCTTGCATTTACTTTATTTCCTGCCGACAACACTAGGGCTTTTCTCACTCATATTCACATTTTGCCCGCCATAACCTTTCTTTTACTCGCTTTTTTAAGTTATCTGAACGATAAAAAAATTTGGTCTTACCTATTGATTACTGCTTCTTTTCTTAGTTATGAGACCTGTTTTTTGCTGTTTATCACCGCACCTTTTCTAACCAAAAAGCCTCAGTCGGAGATATTTAAAGAATTAATTAAACATCTATTCATCTTAGGTACGATTTTCCTAGTTGTTTTAATTCTCAGAAAGTTGACTGGTGATAGCCGAGTTGGAGACTTAGATATAGCAACCGCTATATCTACTCCGATTCGTCAAATAATTACTGGACCATTTGTCTGTTTAGGAACATTTTTCTATCGTCCTTGGCAAACTTTGCACAATCTCGGGGGAGAATTGTTAATTTTTGTGCCTCTTTCATTACTTATGTTGCTATGGCTATTCTTACAAAATTCTCGTTTTTCGGGACTAGATAGTGGGGAAAATTGGCCGATAATTAAACAGTTGAGCCTTCTGGGGATAAGTTTATTATTCTTGGCCTATCCCTTCACTTTTACCGTTCCTGCTACCCTCATTAGTGGACGTGATTCCCGTGTTCATGCGGCTGCCGTGGTTGGAGCTTCTATTCTTGGGGGAATTCTTGGCTATTTGATTGTTTATTTAGCCAATAGTTATCGGCAAAAAAATCTTGCGGCTCTCCTCTTAGCGACTTATTTTTCTTTGTTGGTTGGATTTGGGATTATCGTGCAACAGCAAAATAAACTAAGTTGGAAATATCAGCAAGCTTTTTGGGCTGATGTTATACAATTAGCCCCGGATCTGAGCGATGGACAAGTTATTTTAGTCGACGCTCCTAGTTTACCTTGGGGAAATCAGTTGACTCCTTTTGCTTGGTCTATGCCCAGTGTAGTCGGTCAACTTTATCAATTTCCTTGGCAATGGAAAAACGTTCCTAAACTATATAAGCTCAATCCTGATTGGCAGCAAAAAATCGCCGCCAATGGAGAAATGGCTTTAAATAACGAGAATGGATTGCTGTACTATTATTATCCTTGGGAATCGGCTCGTCAAGTTAAAACTTCGCAAATTATTTTGTTACAGGAAAAAGATGGTAAACTTGTACGCACAACTACTCCAATTGTTGTCGGGACTAAGAAATTCTCCTTTAAACCCCTGACTAATTCAACTCTAGATTCTTTTGAGAAAGCATATTTGTACGATTATTTAATCACGCCTAACAATAAAAAATCTGTCAATTATTTTCAACCTTTTTAAGGTTAGTCAATGTCGAGTAAAATTTATCGTTGAGGTCAGCAATAATTTTCTCTGGTCTGATTAAGTTTTTGCTGTCTTTAATCACTCTTTTATACTAATTCTATCAAGGCAAATTACAGATTGAATCTAAGTACCTCTTAAAAAGGAAAATTTAGAGGGAGCAAATTTTTGTAGTCAGACTTTGGAGCAGTTAAATAACCCCTAGGATAATAACCTAGTAACGAAAGAATTTTGCCAACGACGAGCCAAGGCGCGTAGATACATATTAACGGGAAACTGATAATATTCGATAATTAACCAGAGTAAACAAATAGCATGGCAAATAAAGGTTAAAATCGACCAAAATAGAGGCACCCATGACAAAGGACTCCCCTCGATTGGAGGAAAAAGATAGGCCCCCGTAGCCACAATTGCTGTGGGAAAAATCACAAATCCTAAACCGATAATTAAGTAAAAACCTGCCATCTCCACTCCTTCTCTCGGTAAACCCTGCCAATACTTACCATTCCAATACCAAGTTAAGGGTAATTGACTATCGGCCATTTTTAAAACTTGTTGTTCTAAATTAGCAGTAAAAATGTGTTGACAAAAGTTACAAGCATATGCTTCCATGAGTGGTAAAGCGGCAATTTTACCATGGCGACAGACGGGACAAGAATAGGTATCGTGATAGTTTAATTGGGTTGGCTCGGTCATGGTTAATGTGAGTACGATTGACACTCCCGTCGCGCTTATGCGAGGGATTCTTGGTTCACTGACTCAAGTTGTCTTAGCAGGTATTTCTACCAACCAAAATAGAGCTTAAATCTCCCCAAGCGTTTAGGTCTGACGACCAGCTTCCGATATGCCCTAT
>NZ_JADBVE010000391.1:0-19501 GCF_020245285.1 Microcystis sp. M31BS1 | reverse complement strand
GTGTCCCACGGTACGTTGACCGCCTATAGCTTCTTGTACTTGTTGCGCGCGACTTTTTACCCGGCCAAGCTTTTCTGGTCGGAACCCCCTAAGCCGAGTTTTCAAGGTGCTGCGCCGTCCACTTGGTTTTCGAGACTGGCTTTTTAATTCTAACGTAAAGCCAACCTAGAACGGCGGGGGTTCAGACCCAAAATTTCCGATGAAAAAAATACATCAGCTGCCGTCAGGAGGCGGTTATCAGTTATCAGTTATCAGTTATCAGTTCACTGAGAAAACTCCCCACACCCCACACCCTACACCCTACACCCTACACCCCACCTCCCCACTTTCCCACTACCCCACTTCCCACACCCCAAATAAATTACTTAATTTGTGCTACGATAATAGTTTTGGGATAAATTTAAATAGGAGCAGACTGTCTGTATGTCTCGTTATAGAGGACCGCGCTTGCGCGTTGTGCGTCGTTTAGGGGAATTACCAGGGTTAACCCGTAAAAATGCCCGTCGTGCCTATGCACCGGGGCAACATGGCCAGGCCCGCAAAAAACGTTCAGAATATGCCATTCGTCTAGAAGAAAAACAAAAACTGCGTTTTAACTACGGTGTCAGCGAGAAACAATTAGTTCGCTATGTCCGCAAAGCTCGCCGGGCTACTGGTTCCACCGGTCAAGTGCTGCTGCAACTCCTAGAAATGCGTCTGGATAATACCGTTTTCCGTCTCGGTATGGCCGGGACAATTCCGGGGGCGCGACAATTAGTCAATCATGGTCACGTCACCGTTAACGGTAGAGTTGTGGATATTGCCAGTTATCAGTGCCGTCCGGGTGATGTGATTGGAGTTAGAAATCAAGAGCGTTCCCAGGATCTCGTCAAAAGAAATATGGAATACCCCGGTTTAGCCAATCTGCCGAGTCATTTGGAATTTGACAAAAACACCCTTGTGGGCAAAGTGAATGGCGTTGTGGAAAGAGAATGGATTGCCCTCTCGATTAATGAACTGTTAGTAGTGGAATACTACTCTCGGAAAGTCTAGGAAAAAAGCCTTTTCCAGATACCTTGAGGACGCAATTGGCAGCGTCCTTATTTTATTGGTTAAATTTAGGTTGAAAGATAGCAAAAATACGATGCTAAGTAGCTGGTTATAATTAAATTTAAAATGGATTTTAGGTTTGATCCCCCCTTAGTCCCCCCTTAATAAGGGGGGCATCTGATAATTTTTAATGCCTACCTAGTTAATAGGTTTTTAAGAACCAATAAATCTCACTTTTTCTACTCCTTCAATCATCTCTAAAGCCAATTGAGCAGAGGTAAATGAGCTACTATTTTTAATAGCTATAGCTAGGTTGTTAATATTGATGACCTTTTTATTTTCATCCCTCCAAGGAAAAACATGAGAATCAATGTTTTTACCACTTCTCAATTGTTTGTAGGTTTTCTTCTCATCATCCAAGTCTAGTCCGAAATGTAATGTTTCTGGTTTTTGGTGAATATCTAATGTTTTGATTTCTCCCTTAAATAAACAGATTAAAACATTAGCAGAAAGACGTTCCATCCGTAGTAATTCAATCTTGTTTATATCATCTTCATTATAACCATCAACGAGTAAACCCGGCCAACCTGACACCACATCTGAACGGAGTAAAAAACCAGTTACTATGGGGTAATTGTTAACAGCAGGATTTGTTTTATTTTCTTGATCGTGTTTATGATCTGATGTAGTTACTCGACCAATACTAAATGCTCCATCTAATAAGCATTCTATCCAAAGGGAATCAAGATAGAAGAAACGAATTGATTCTACAGGTAACATAAGTTCATCAGGAACCAGATAATTAAAAGGTACACCTTTAAGAAGACTTAAATCTTCAAACCAATTATAAATACTCTCAGGAAGTTCTGTATTAGGTTGATTGTAAACGGGTAAATGAGTTTCGATATTTTGTAAGCTTTGTCTATGAGTGCGTTTCCAATTATAGAGACTAACGGATAAATTTTTACTCTGTAAAGCGAGTAATCTTCCTAATTCCCAAGCAGCAGAGTATGAAACATCAAACATACCATTATCAGGATTATAGATGATTAATTCATCTGCTGTACGAATGGGTAAAGTGATGTTATTGTTAGGGTTGTTTCCTGTGATCAAAGGACTATGATACCAAGAGAAGGTTTTCCCTCCTTGTCGTAAAAAATGGGGTAAGGGAACATAACCCATAGATAGATATTTTTCGGCTTCAGTATTATTAAATTGTGGCAATCTTAGGGTACTAGGTTCTCGGTTAAGATGGATCAAAAGTCCTTTAAAACTTTGCTTTTCATCAATACAAGAAAAACTCCAACTTTTTAGGCTAACTAAACGAATATTATCATTATCTCCTGCTCCCTGAAAATCAAAACCGTTATTATTATAACGTCCTTCTAAAGAAACCAGATGGACGATACTTCTGCCACTTTTTTGAGGAAGTCTATTACAAATAATAACGGCTAATTCATCGCCGATTAATTTTCCTTGAGCATCTGTTCCTTGACGAACATGAGCAAGATAAGTTAAGTCTTCTTTAGGGGGTAAAATTTTTTCTAATAACTGTTTTTGGACATCAATAATTATTACTTTATCGTCTTCATGTTGTCCACTTTCTAGGGTAAAATTGGGAAATTTAGCGGGATAACTATTAATATTTTTTAAGGTTTCTAGGGTAATAATTTGAGTTTCTGGTGCTTCCGTTTCTTCAAATAATAATAAAGCTAACCAAGGAGTATTATTATTATTACTAATAGATTGACGTTCCCAAGGTAAGGTACTACGGTTTAGGATAATATGGGGTAAAACATTGGAATGTTCTCCTAAGCTACCATCAGGGGGAAATACAGCGTGGATGTCTGTAGGTTTTAAGTCAAATCTTTCTGCACCTACAGAAAATTTTCTAGTAATCTGAAAGGAGTTATTTGCTGTAATTTTTTCCTCTTTTATTTCTTGTGTAAGAGTAATCTCATAATCACCATCTTTTAAAGCTGGTTGATGATACTGAATAAATTCAATTTTAGTGGGTTCAGTTGTGGTAGTTTCTGGCATTTTTGACTCCTTTAATAATAATTAATTAACTAAAACTCCAATTTTAGGTAAACCTAAGAAATGATCGGCAATTGTTGCACTGAGATCAATTTCTTCACTGTTTAAATTTAGTGCTTTTAGTAAATTATCTCTGGTGTTGTTGACTGCGTTATCTACAATAGTGCTACTAATGTCTTTAGTGGTTTCCTCCTGAAAAGTGCCAATTGTCTGCCAATGATAAGCATTATCAATCGAAACAGGGCTAAATTGTAATTCACTGCGATTAATGGCTTGAGTTGCCCCCAGTTCTGGTTGTTTTTTAGGTTTAATTTCTAATCCAGATAGGGTATTTTCAATAAATTGATTACCATTCAAACTAGGGTTTAAAGATTCGCCCCAAAGTGCGATGGGAACTTTTTTAAATAGGGGAATACAAGTAAAATTTTTGTCAAATTCTGCTGAACTTAGAGACTTGCCATCTCTAGTTATACTAATCGTTAAATCTGAGGTTAATTGCTCCGATTTGACTTCCATTGGACTGATGCCAAATTGGGTATTACTTGCCGCGATTTGGATTTGATCGTCTTGAAGAGTTATATCTTTAGTATAGACAGCTTTCTTAGCAGGAATGACTGAATTAGTGACTAAGCAGAAATCTTTAGGATTAATGATCCCTAAATCTGTTTTATCATCTTGATTAACTTTTCTGACTAAACCCTCTTTAACGGCAATGGTACAAATAGCATCAGCAGCAGGGAGAAAAGAGGTTTTAAACTCATTCCAGTCAATGGCTGTGGGTGCTTGCGAGGCACTGCTACCAAAGCTCACATCAAAAGAAATAATCCAAAGATGAATATGGGCAATCCCTGTAAATTCGGGTCCCCAGATGTGTAAATCTGCCCCTAATTGAACGGTAATATGCTGAGTCCCGAAAAATTGGAAAGTATAGGAAACCCCCATATCAATATAGATAGAAATATCGTAGTGATAGGGTTTCCAAGACATGAGAAAGTCTGCCCCGGCGTTGAACCAAGCACTCAGAGGACCACTATTCCAAGTAGCTTGGAGGTGTCCCCCGGCCATGATAGCGGAAGGAGTCAAGGCAAAATAAGCATCTGCTTTGAGGTAAAGTTCACTGCTAACTTGCCAATTAAGCCCAAGGCGAGGTACTTTCGGGTAATGGTCTGGGACTTTAAAGAGGGGATGATAACCCCCTAAAGTGAGGACAAAATCTCCCTCATGGACGTTAGGGGCAAACCAGCCATAAAAGGCAAATCCTCCAGTGAGATGACAAGCTTGAGAAAGGATATAAGAGTTAGGAGTAAGTTGGGCAATAACGCCAATAAATCCTTCGGCGGGCAGAAAACTGGCTTTGAGGGCTAGTTGTACCTCGGCAACTGGGGGGACTCCTGCGCCTACATTTGGGGGGGCGATGAGGGTGGCTAAACCAAGTATATTAAGTTCAAAACGATTACCAAAAGCGACGGTAAGCAGGAGAAAAGAATCAATCAGTTTAAAAGAGGTGAATTTAATGCCGATGGCGAGGAATATTTGCCCAGTTTCGGGGGGGATATAGTCTCGGAGTTTGGTTAGTTCTCCTGTGAGTCGGGCGGCTTGGTCTGAGTTAGAACCCTCAGCAGGAGGAGGGTTAACCGCTTCGGCGACAAGGGGGAAGGTGGCAATTTGGTCAATGGTGGGGACTTTGAGGGCGCGGTTATAGCCAAAGCCGGCGGCTAATCCGGTGACGAAGAAGAAGGAGGGGCCACCGATGGGGTAGTCAAGAATGGCGTAGATAAAGAGGGAGGGATGCCCTTGAAAATAAGCATAGGACCCTATGGCGGAAAGTTTGAGGGCTTTGCCTTTGACGTTAAATTTGATAACGGCGGCACCGTCGTATTCGTCGTAGGTTTTTCCATCTTGGGTGGTGATTTTGGTTCTGAGGAATGCGCCACCGATTTCTAGGGTGTCGCTGCCTTTGTAGTCGATGCCGATGCCTTTAAGTTCAAATTTGGGGTCAAATTGATTGAGGGGGGAGTTAACGGCAAGTCCATCGAGGGAGAGGGAAAGTCCGGCTAGGTTAAGACTAGCATCTAATAAAACCCAGATTTTTGAGTCTTGGTATTTTAGACCAACTCTCTGAAAGTGGACAGGCCCTAAGCTTTTTTGCAGTGTAAACCATTTGGTACTATCACTAATTGGGGTGGGAGTAGAGGTCGGGGTGACGACTGAGGGAGAAAGGTTATTATCCCGTGGGGGGGTTGTTCCTTCTATTTGACCATTATCTTTATTGATGGTGATGGGGAGTTCTAATTGTTGGATTTCGCTTCCGAGTTGAAGCGAGGGGATAAGGTCTAGACCTTGCTTAATATTGGTGGTGGGGAGTTGAATGCCTCCGTCGGTATATAAAGTGTTTAAGGCTTGTAATTCTGGGGCTGTAAAATCAGCTTTAGTTGCTAAGATTTGTAGGGAAATTTTCAGGGTTTGATTGGGAGGAAATTCTTGTCCGACTAAGGGGAGGTTAGAGAGGTTAATGCCACCATCAATATTTAAACCAAAGAGAAAGTTAGTTAAGGTTTGTTGTTTAGCATAGGCAAATAAGGCATCTTTTAGGCTTATTTCTAGTCCTTCTGGTATATCCTCTTTTAACTGAGAATCAATATAACCAATTAGGTCTTTAATTTTTATCGTCTGGTCATCATGGTAAGCGGCGAGGAATTTGGTAGAGGTTTGGTCAGTATCGAAAATGAGGGCAAATTTTAAGCTCCCAATAGTGATATGTCCATCAAAGTGTTTTTGATAAGAACCGTCTAATTGTTGGGTAATATTAATTTGAAGAATTACATCAATTATTTCTTCTTCGATCTCCAATATAGATTCACAGGTAAAGTAGAAATTCTTTGTTTCAGTATTGAAATAAGTTGCTATATTTTCAACCACTAATCCCTCAATAGCTTTGGGAAAACCTTCATCTGTTATTCCAAAGGTTGTTACTAAATCTTTTATTAACAGTCCGATGGGAATTTGCTGTCCAGGTCTGGTACTTCCGGCAAAAGTCCAACCCCCACTTTCGTTGGCATTAGTCGCCAGCAGAATCAGATCTACCCCGGCAATAGTCAGAACACTGTTAATTGTAGCAAAGCTACCACCAAGGTTCTTTTCTATCTCTAGATGTAAATATTTAAGGGGTAAGATAGAAGTTCCTCCCAAGTTCAATTCCCAATCACTAGCCATCTCTATTTCAAAGGCGTATAACCCTTGTTTGATATCAGCACTTACCGAAAGGTCTAATATGGAGATGTGTGGCAGGTGAGCATTGGGGATTATTTCCTCAATGATTTGCTCTAAGGCGATGGTTTGATATAAGCCAAGTTCACCATAAAAAGCAAAGTCGGGAAAGACGGCTGAAGCGTTTACTAAACCCCCTCCCACATTAAAAGCGGATAGGAGATAAAAACGAATAGGAGTAGGATATCCTGGACTAACTTCCCATCGTAATAATAAATCCTCAATTGTTAATGCTTTTCCTAATAAGGGTTGATTCCAGTTTGCTGTGGTACCGATACTTAAGACAATATAAGATACCCTCAGTGGACTTAGGGATAAGTGTAAGGATAATTCACGAATTTCTAGGGTACTTAATGAGTTTATTGCCAGAGGAAAGGTATCGCTATTGTTGGGTAAATGACCACTTAATAAGTTAGTAAAAGTGTCGAAACCAGGAAAAGGAATAGGTTCTGCATTTTCGATGATGAGTTGTGTACTCCCTACGGGCCAGACTATCTCTACGTTTTTAGGTGTTTTTGAGGTTCCTATGCTAACTCCCCCTAAAAAGCTAATCCCTGATCCTATATAGTTAGCATAAAGAGAGATGCTGGTATGCAAGACAAGTGAAGAAATCCCAAAACTGAAAATATCTTCATAGGTTTTAGTAAAATTTAGTTCTATCTCTAAGCGTATTTCTTCGTATTCAGGTTGTTGATTTAGATAGCCATAAAAAGGTAAAGATAAATCTTGATAACCTGCAAACTCTATTAGTGTATCTAAAAGTGGCATCTCAGAAAGTGCTATCTCTGAAACAAAATTTAGCCCCTGATGGATTTTACTAATATTTAAGGTAGTATCTAGTAATGTGAGATAGGATTTTGGGGTTTGATCTTTCTGAAAATTGTGGGAAGAAAAAACCAGTACCATCGGCTTATCAGCGGGAAATCGTAAGTCGTAAAAAAGTGAGGATTGATTACCCGCATCTGGACCTAAGTTGCCAAAATTAGTATAATCGGGAAGGTCTGGATAAGACCAAGAAAAATCCCAAACCTTCGGGAGAGTGGCTTTTAGTAGGTACTCTAACTGACCGTTATAGATAAAAAAAATGCCTTCGACAGCTTGCAGTCTTACCCCCAGTAATGAAGGGATTCTTGCTTGAAAATATAGGGAATCATCCGTTTCTGCGATGGGTTGTTTTACTGCCTCAAGTTGTAATATTTCTCCAGAAAAGGCTTGTTGAAGTTGATTAGCTAAAGCTGAACCGATGGCATTCTGATCCAGTGTTAAATGACCTAAGTTGAGTTGGTTTTTGATAGACTGAAGGTTGGGATTGATCATATAAATAGTTTTGTTTTTTAATGGGATAGATTGATTTACAGTTTATTAGCATTTGAAACCATACTTTGTTGGTTTTTTAATCTTTTCTTTTTATCCCCAGGTAAAGTTTCTTCTTTTGTTTCTTTAATCTGTCTCTTCAGGCTTTCGACTTGTTCCCCAATGCTGTCAACTTCCATTGTAGGGTTCGCCTTCTTAAGTTCTTCTTTCATGACCCCAATTTTCGTTGCTATATTTTTCTGAATTTCCGATATTTTTTTAATAGTTTCTGTCAAATAATTAATGTTTTGCAACAAAACTGAATCTTTATCTTTAATAATCAATTTAAGTTGGCTTTGATTTTGCTGTTCTACGGTCATATTTTTAAAATCTTCTGCAATTTTATGGTAAATAGTTATTTGAGATTGAATGTCAGTATTAGCATTTTTAAGCAATTCTTGTAGCATATTGCAATTTTCCTCTAGTTGCTCTAGATTTATGTTTGCAAAATTAGGATTAGGGTTTGCTAGAATTCCCTTTATTTCGGATATTTTTTGTTCTATTTGTTCTGCAAACTTGTCTATTGACTTCAGATTATTGAATATTTCATTTAGTTTTCGATCTAAATCTAAAACTCTGCCGATAATCCCCGCTTCTTCCTCGCTAGGTAGCAGTTTTTCTACACGGCTTTTAATTTTTTGCTTGTACTCAGACTCTTTACCCATTGCTATATACAACGCTCTTTCTACCATGTAATCAAGGATCTGGCATTCATGTAAGTTTATGCTTTCACTTTGAGCATCGTAGATGTGGTCAAACACCTTTTTCCCATCATAATAAAGCTTGTAGCGCATCCAACGGGCTATTGGTAGATACATGAAAAAATGTTTTTCCAAATTGTGCCGGAACTGGAAAAGCTGTTTCTTTTTATCTAGATTAGTAGCAGAATCGCTAATTGCATCTGACAATTTCTTAAAAGCTGTTCTAAGAGCCTCATCATCTATGTTACCAGAAGCATTTGTTTTAAATTTTAATCTATATTCATCTGGGGATACATTAGGAACTTTTTCAAAGAATTCGCTTTGTTGATTTTTTACCGTATGATCTGTAACACCAGTCAATAAAGTTTTATTTAATTTGTCTTGCGTATAACTTACTCCTGTTACCCATGTACCCGCATTCGGTATCAAATAAGCCGTAATTCGGGCTTTTAATTTACTTCGTTCAACTTCTTTAAAATCGGTTTTATTTTGACTGACGCGACGTTGACCAGTTTCAATCGCCAGTTGTTCAGTGTTGCAGTGTTTACTACCAGAAACAAAATTACCCAATTCTTCTGGACCGCCATCCCCATGACCAAACAGGTGACACCATTCTTGATCGGTTTTTAAACTAGAAGCATCAACAGTAGCATTTGCATTTAGTTCATTATCTTTGCGCCATTGCTCCTTAACAGCATTATCATTAAGCTGTCCTAGTACATATTTAGCAAAGGAGGTAGCCGATAATTTAGAATCAGTTATTTTAGGCGTGATATTACTGGCTTTCATCCCAGGATATACATGAAAATTACTCAAGGCTTCTGCCATCGTTTTCCCCGCATCTACTCGTTCATTTTCGTTAACACCTAAAGTGAGATCTTCTCCAACAGCGTTGAACTTTTTCCAGACTCGGTAGCCAGTATTGTCTAACTTTACAGATATTTCAATTTCTTTGATATCAAATTTATAATCATAACCAGGAATGCTCGGATTCGTAACGCGAGGCGGAAATGGGTCTTTTAGAGGCTTATTTCTCTTAGGTTCTGACGGATTAAATGTTTTATAATATTGAATCAAACTATTTATACTACCAATGACAGGATTTTTAAATCCATCTTTTTTGACTTTGTCGTAAGGCCAATTAGTAGGGTAGAAAGCATCAGATGTGTTAGTTGTGCGGTTTTGTTGAATTTTTGGACGATTAGCTGATGTTACTAAAAACTCTGGATTTAATTCAAACAAATAACTCCATAATTTTGCTAAGGGAAAATTTGCATCTCCATCAGGCAAATTAATTAACCATTTATAGTTTACCTCATTCACCCTATCGGCACGCATAGGATAGCCACTACTTCCACGCCCTCCCTCGCTTATATTTACGGCGGAGATATGCCCCATTAAAGTTCCCCCGTTATCGTGGTAAAAACAGTGATAGTTTCCCTTAGGAAGCTCGCAAGCCGCCTGATGTGCTAAGGCTTTAGCTGCGTCTTTTTCAGTCTGATTTCTTGAAACATCGTCTTTGTTTTCAGCCGTTTTGAAATGAATTTTTTGTAACAATTTATCTTCTTTTTTGTTATTCTCTAGGAATGGATTTATTGTTGCAACTCGATCTACGTTGTCCCTGCCATATTTAGTATTCAACTTATTAACTACCTCTATTAATTTAATCAAATAACGATATTTCTCATTTTCTTTTCCTAAAAAATATTCAGCCATAGATTCGTTTGTAGTAACACCAACAGTAACATTTTTTTTGACATTATTATTGTATATATAAGTTCGCTTTATCTCATAATCATTAGAACCATCTTTTTTTCCGTATTTATATCTTTGGGTATCTTCACTATTATCCAGAAAAAGCAGTCTAGCGTTAGGATTTACATAAACACCGTAATATAAGTCAGTACCATTTTTATAAGATTCCTCTAGGCTGATAGCAATAGCTGGCACGATTAAGGTTGTATCCTGAAGTGGTTTTTCATTGTTTATCCAGTGTTTTCCTCCTATCTTATTACCTGTACTATTAGCAAATGTTACAAAAATTTTATTGAGCAAATTTGCATTTACAATGCGTAATCGGTTCAGTATTGTTTGATTGTCAGCACTATCTTTTACCTCATTGTCACCTTCGAGCCATTTCCAGTAGTATTTATTTTCTTCATCGGCTATTCGAGCTAAAAGTGTGTCAACATCTTTAGAAAGATGGGTGTCTTGTAAGATATAGCCAATGAGGCAATCATTGAAGTTGCATTCCTTTCCCCAGAAATCTTTCATTGAAGTCTCAAACTCCGAAGATATTTTTTCGTTCCTCGTGGGTTCTGGTTCGTTTTTAGGCTTAAAATCGGTTTTAAGCTTAAAAGTTGTTAAAGCCGCTTTGAGTATAGATTGATAGTAATCTGTTATGGTAAGCGTTTGTGTGGTATTAATTGTAATGACATTAATAACATTGTCTTTAAACTCAACTCGATCATCTGTTTCGATTTTTATAGCTTGGAAGTTTCCCATGATTTGACCTACCTGTTAATAGATTAATAAATTGTGAAGAAGATTAAGATTTATCTGCGATCGCTTTTCATTTTCCTTGCAAGTTGACGAGCTTTTAAAAGTAATTCAATCTGATCTTCTGTCATAGAATTATTCCCTTTTTACGAATATTCCTAAGCAAAAAACCAGAACGATGAATGAATCGGTATTCATCCATAAATATACAACTGATTACCGCATCTTTTTCTAAAGATAAACTGGCTATAATGGATCCAGTTTTTTCAATTTCTTCACCTGCATTTACTTCTCCTTTGAGAACGACTAAGACATCAATATCAGAGTCTGGATGCGCGTCACCCCTGGCCTGAGAACCAAACATGATCAACTGTTTAAGGCGATCGCCGTAATGATTTTTTAATTCTCGTTTCAGTCGAGCGAGAATGGTTTTTAGGGTATCATTAACAATCGTTAATGTCATGCTTAATCATTCTTTTAGGGTAGGGGTTGAATTAGGAGGGTGCTGCCCTCGGCAGCTCCCTTCGATACGCTTTCCGCATTTTAACAGAGGACTAGAATAAAGAGCGATTATTTCAATATCTTTTAATTTCTTAACCCGTCCTGTTTATGATCATAATTTTAGCAATTTGTTTGAGAATTTGCAAGATATCCTCTAACTGATTTCTCCGGGGTAAAAGCAGGGAAAAAATGTTAGAAAAGTCATATTGAGGAACGCCTTAGATCAGCATTTTAATAAACATAAATTCATCACCGTTACCTATCAAACCATAGACAGGGATTTGAGGGTTAGGATTTGCCATCATGTAAGTCATTATTTGCGGTAATGCAACGGGAAAAGCAATGGTAGATTTAGACTCAATGATTAACACCCACAGTTGTGGAGCAATAATTAAAGTATCAATTCTCCCCCGTAAGATTTCCTCCTCTTCTTCTATTTCTAGTTCAACACTTGCTTCCGTGGTGACATAGAAAGGTTCATCATATAAACCCGCCAAAGTTAGTAAAGGAGAAATGAGTAATTGATTGATCACTCCTTCTGCTAAAGGACTTCTCTCTCTATGGCGTTCAAATCGTCTTTTGATTTGCTCTAAGGTTTCTTTTTCTTGAGTAGTTAAATCAGGTAAGTCCTGTTGCCATTCATTAAAAAATTGATCGTTATCTGTAGCAGATAAATTAAACTTTTGCTTCAGAACAGCCAAGGTGGTGATAGTTTTAGAAATTGGGTAAGTCTGTATCATGCTTAACATAATCTTTTGTTTAGTTTATCGTTCATAATTATTCATTTAATGTAGCTCCAATCCTCCAAGCAAAAATTCGATAGCTACCTTTGGTAAAACGTTGACTTTTCCTTTCCGGTCCATAAGTTGAAGTATTGTCTGCAGCAAAAACGGCCTGTCCTGCTGTTGCAAAATCAAAAGTATTATGGTCTGGCATCAATAAATAATAACCACAATAGCTATTTGGGAAGTCACCATCATTGACTCTACGAAGTGTCGTTTTTGCATCCCATATTCTGCCATTAGTATCTTTAAAAAGAATTTGAGTAACTAATAAGAAAGTTCCTAAGTTATGCTCTTTCTTATAATTTTTATTTATTTCAACATCAAACCAACCACTATCATAATTGGCAATAAGTTGACCTAGAGAAAATTTGCCTGTGATCGCTGTATCTCCCTTTACTTTCAATTGTTCAGTCCCTGGAGTAATACCCATGCCAACCTTGCCGCGCTCATCAAACAAAATGGGTGATTTTTCTATCGTACAAATAAAAGTTCCATCCCAATAACCCGGAATATTTTCATAGCGGATATAAAGATTTGTCTGACCGGAAGGAAGAGAAGAAAGGATATTACTAACTATTAATTCAATACCCTGTTCCTGTCGTAACTCAACGTTTTCTTCATTTTGATTAGTTATTGTCCAAGTTGGCGATTCTCCTTGAGTCTCTTTAACAATTTTCCACTCCTCTATATGTCTTGCAGTCAGTCGAAAATCTGTTCCTTGAATCCCTATTCCTTGTACTTGACTTGTGGTTCCCAAAGCCCAATCCTT
Organism: Microcystis sp. M31BS1; assembly: GCF_020245285.1. Taxonomy (NCBI): domain Bacteria; kingdom Bacillati; phylum Cyanobacteriota; class Cyanophyceae; order Chroococcales; family Microcystaceae; genus Microcystis; species Microcystis sp. M31BS1. The sequence continues at coordinate 6,560 of NZ_JADBVE010000391.1, read as the reverse complement.
ATTTTGATTTGCTTCTTGAACATCAAAAGAGATAATAAACTTAGAAGCTTGATCCCCCTTACTATCTGGAATCAAAGGAATAGATTTATCTTTTAATACATTAACAATTCGCAAAGTTAACTTATTTGTCGTTGTGCCATCATTCAAAATCCGATTAGAGCCTACAAAACTGACATGAAGCGGAATATTTTTCTTCCCTCGATGATCGATAACGCTGAGTTTTTTTTCTCGATAATAATGAGTTAAAGTCTCTCCTTGATAAGTAAACTCTGGACATAAAAACTCAACTCTGGTTGTTCTCGCCCCTCCCGCTGCTGAAGCACTGACATTTGGCAGGGTTAAAGTAACGACCTCATTAGCTGATAAAGTAGTATTAGTTGTTAAGAAATAGAGAGAAACTATCCCATCTGCTTGAGTAACAGGAGAACTCATACTCCAATTACTTTGGGGTTTTAAAGCCAATTGCTGTAAAGATTTAGGCGATAGAGTATCAGGTCTAAATCTTAATTCAAAATGATAATTATTTTGAGTGACTGCTCCACTTTTTGCTGGTAAAGTAATCTCTTGTTCTGTATCATTTTGAATTTCAAAAACCAGTTCTTCTCCCTTAGTATCATTTTCAATAAAGATAACTGACTCTTGATCCTCTCCTTCATATAAATTAAAATCAAGAGGATAGGCAAGATTAAAAGCGGCGATCGCCGTTAAATTATCATTTATATCCTGTTTAATTTCTTCTGGAGATAATGCCTTTTTATAGATGCGGAGATGAGCAATTGTTCCCGCGAAATAGTTAGCATAAGCTTCATTGCTTCCTCCTCTACGTGCTAGATAAAGAGGTGAATCATTTTGTGTTTGAGATTGGGTTGTATCATCCGTACTATTTTCTTCATGTCCATCTAAATAAAGCCGTAACTTGCTACCTTCTTTCACAAAAGCAATGTGATAAAATTGCTCACTATTAAGTTTAGTTGTGGTGGTGATAGAGGGATTATTAGAACCATCATATCTTGCCGCACAGATTGTTTGGTTATCAGGAATATATCTGATGACATAGGGATAACCTCCACTACCATTCCATTTTTCAATAATATCGTTGTCACCATTGGTTTTAAATGGTTGTTCTTTGGCTATTTTTATCCAACTGGCAACGGTAAAATCTTGATTAGTTGCAAAGTTAATGTCCTCTGAATTAGGAATTTCTATATAGTCTTGTCTTCCATCAAAAATGAAACAACTGCCAAAATGTTCATCACTCACAACTTGGGGACTACCATGAACACTATATTGGCTCTCAGTAGAAGCCGAAATATTCTCACTTAAAGCTGAAACATTCTCGCTTAAAAAAGCACTACGAACTCTTTGATTGTCTGCATCGGGGATAATGGTATCTAGTTTTAGATGTAGAACTAAGTCATTAGTGTTACTCATAATTGATACTCCTTGATTTAAAAAATTAACGGGTGAATTTTGAATAAACTTAGGGATTAGGACTATTAGGGTTGGGTGGCTCTTTTTTGGTGCTTAACTTTAACCATCCCTCTCGAATTTCTTGCTTGCCAGAGAAGATAGCATTAACATTAGTTTGACCTATTTTATCGGCAGTTGACCATTGTTCCTTTTCTTTCTCCAACCATGACCACTGATAACCAACTTCATCAGGTAAAGCTAAATTAATTTTACCATAATCTGTCAAGATAGGAGCAGAGAAGAAAGTAATTTCTATTTTCTCTAACGCTTGTTGATATTGATCCGGGGGAATATCAATTGATTTCGTCGGTAAAATTCCAGTAGTTGCGTGAACTTTTCCTCTGGGATCGATGAGCATAGTCAATAAAGTGGCTGGATCTTTTAGATTAAGATCAATGTGCCAAGGATTGTTAGCATTATGAAATTTAATTGCAGAATGATCAACTCCCTCTAAATCACTTTGAGGGGCATAAAATACATCCTTGAGACTTCCATTATCCCCTTCCAACCAATAACCTAATAAACCATCATTTAACTGTTTATATTCCCCTAAACGAATTGGAAACTTGACCTTTTCAAAGCCATCCGTTTCTCGGAAATTACGTCTTAAATCTTGCCAAAATACCCCCCAATCTTGGTTAATAGCTGGAAGTCCCTCTAATTCCAAATTTAAAGAAGCTCTGACTACGGCAATAGGTCGTCCCATTAACAGTGCTAAACCTTGATTTTGCGCTGAATTTTCGGGATCAATGTTTTCTAAACCACTATCTAAAGCCGAAATAAAATTAGACAAAAATTCTGCCCCCTGCTTAATAATATAGTTAATCACTTTTTGTAAATGATCATCAATTTTATCAAAGGGGATAACCGTATTTTCTCCCGGCGCAGCTTCCCATTTTGCTAATTGATTAATCGAACCCAAAGCCTTACCCTGATTATCATAGATAGCGAGACTATTATCTAAATTATTAGGCAATATCCAGCCACAAATAGGAGTAGTAGCTGGATGACTATTCATTTCCTGTTCCCCTTCAATTGCAGATAACCAACGGAAATTAATACGCGCCGGTTGTACCAAACGAGGGGGTAAAGATATCAGATAGGGACTGCCTGGAGTCGTCATCTGTTCAGGAGTGATAATATTTCTAATATCTAAATCTTTCACCTGTCCAAAAGTATCCACCAACCGTAACCGCAAAATCTTCATTACCCCTGAGCGAATTGGGTTAAAATCATTTAAAGGTTCTGGCGCACTACGGATACTTTGTTGTACCATTTCTTTTATTTCATCTGTAAAAGGCTGATAATCATTAAATCCTAAAGGATCAGCAATAGGTAACTGTAAGGTCTGTTTGTGCATCAATAAAGCCTCGTTAAACCCTCCTAAAGCTTGAGATAGACAATTTAGGCTTAAAAGATTTTGATAAGCTCTAATGGCAGTATAAATGGGGTCTTTTACCTTGTTTTCTGGCGTATTCAAAGAAGCATCATTTGTTGTTTCATACCATTCTTTTATGGCTTGGATATTATTACTAAGATAGTGATTATTTTGCTGTTTTTTAGTGATTTTCTTAGCCTCGTAATAATCTGACAAAATTTGTTTCTTTAAATAAACTTCTATTTTTTCCTTAAGCTTAATTCCGGCATGGGGTGTTAAAATACTCCGACCACTATAAACATTAGCAGCTTTAAGAACAGCCCCCTTTCCGTACTGTAAAGAAAGCTCTGGCTCGTTTTCTTTCAAGGTATAATTACCCGTAATAAACTCAGCATCATATTGATGATTATAGATGCCATGATTACAGCCATTTTGGAGGGGAAAAACTTCTACCTCCCACTCTAGTAAAAACGGATGCCAAGGTTGTTCTTCCCAAGTGTTAAAGCCAATATGTTCCCCTTTTTTATTGTTTTCTATCTGATCAATTTTACCGAGAATAGACGAAAATCCATTGAGAAAAATGTCCTCTTCCTGTTGTAAAATCTCACATTCTAACAGTCCATCATCCCTCAATCTTCCATCTTGTCCATGGCGAATGGTGGGTTTTACCCCTTCCCCCGCCATCAAGACAACTGGTTCTGTTGGTTGCCAATAACGGGAACCGGCAATAGGTTTCAGGGTATAAGGTGGTGGAGCTTTTAAAATTAGCTGAGGGAAAGAAACTTCTAAAAGCAGACGATTGCAACGGACTAATTCTTCTTCGTTTTTAGTAAAAATTAAATTTAAGGCATCTATAATTTCTCCTTGGTTTTTCCCTGCAATTTTACTGGACAAATCGGGGATTAACTGCTCAATTCTTTTAATTGGCTCTGTTTCGTTTTTAGTAAAAATTAAATTTAAGGCATCTATAATTTTTCCTTGGTTTTCCCCTGCAATTTTACTGGCCAAATCGGGGATTAACTGCTTAATTCTTTTAATTGGCTCTGTTGTTCCCTGTTCTAACTGATTAATCAATTTTTCCCAGTCTAAAATATCACTAACTTTTAATTTACACTGGGTAATATTTACTTGAGTAATCGCCTGTTGTAATTGAGTTAAAGATTTATTCAATAACTTTTCATAATTCTCTAGATCATTCAGTTTTGCCTTTAAAGGTTCAATTCCCTTCTCCTCAATATAATATTTAACTTCATCAATATCAGGATACTGAGCGGTGCTACCTTGGGGGGGATAAGCACTTAACATATACTTATACCAATCAGAAAAGAGTTGCCGACGCATTGACTCAATTTCATCGAAAGTGCAGTCATATTTCTGTTGAGAGAGATTAAGCTGATTCAGTTTAGGAGCTATATTATCGGGTAAAGTAACTTCGCTCTGAGCTTGAGCATCTTCAGCATTTGCTGTTGTAGTGTTTGTGCTTCCTAAAGTAATTGTCCATATTCTGCCAGATGAGACCGCATTAAACCCTTTTTCATGGCGTGCTTCCTCAAACTTAGCCGTTAGATCAAACTGCCGATGTTCTAGACTAGAAGATAGGGTTAAAGCTTCTAATTGATCTTCAATAATAGATCGAGAATTGTTGTCAATTTTTTGACCTAAATAAGCGGATAATGCCTCCGTTCCCGTATTTCCTACAGCCACTTCTACCGAAATTTCTCTCTCTGTATTGGTTGGAGACGCAAACTTTAAGCGGGCATAGCAAAGCATTCTTTGAGGTATTTGTTCATTGCTTTTAACGGGAATGTCCCACTTGAATTCTTCTTGTATCGCTTTGATTAATTCTTGTGTAGTTAATTGAGATTTTGATTTGATGAATTGATTGAAATAATCCTTTTCTAAGTGACGATACCACCCAATCACATCATACTGTAAACTATCAGTAGGTTGAGGAGAATAATCATCATAAAATCCAAAAACGCTGTGACAATTGGGATAAAAAGCCGCAAAAGTCGGTTCACCATAACCTACGGCAGTTAATAAGGGTAAGTATTCAGCCTTGGGATCATTTTCTAACCAAGCTTCTATAGGCAGTTTGCGACCTAAATAGCGAAATGGTTGATGATTACCATTACCATTTTTTATCTCAATGGGATAAACAATACTACCTAACTGCTCCCCTTCTCCTTCCCGATAAAGATAATCACTCTCCACTACCCATTGACGTTTTTTGCCGTTAAGAGTGCGTGTTACTAACCAGCGATTAGGAACTGATGGGAAAACTGTCTTTTTATCGCTATCTTGAATCCCTTTTGTTAAAGCATCGGGTAACGCCCAATGTAAATGGATTCCCGCTTTCAGGTAGAGATTTTGATTTTGAAAGGGTTGGGAAACAATCTCCTCGCTGATATGAGCAATATTCGGATTTACGTCTCTTTTTCTATTAAAATAAGGAACTATGCTCAAATCTGCCATCGCCTCTACAACTAGGCGATCTCTTTTCAGATAGAGAGCATCCAAATGAATAGGAATCATTAAAATACTATTGACCATGTTCTAATTAGGATTACAAGCATTTACTGTTGCTCTGATTCTAACAGGTTTAGTTTTCTAATGTTATAATGTTTAGTGTTTATTCACAAATCAGATTTATTTTTTCGGGTGCATCTCATAAGTAGGGTTGGCTGAATAAATCTAAAAACCGATGCTCTAAGTAGTTGGACAAAAGTAAAGTTAACTGTGGGGTAAGGAGTCGGTCGTCGGTCGTCAGTCCCGATGCCAAAGTTGGCACCGCCAAGCCTGAAAGTGGTACTTTTCCCTCCTGCCCCCTGCCTCTTTCAAGTCGGTCGTCAGTAAGAATTGCGGCAATTTACATTTCTTAAGATAGACAACAGAATTTATGTCAGACTACTTAACAAATATATCTTGACCACTATTCCTTGCGCGATAAACGAGCTTCGGCGGGTCTTGTTGCCAGAAAAAGTATGGGTCTTAGGAACTAGGACTCCTGCTTGGGTCGGGACAGAGCCTTGCAACCAGGAAAAAGCTACTAAGTGAGACATAATTTCTTAGTCTCACTTAGTAGAGGATGTTGGGTTTTACTTCCCGCAACCCAACCTTGTATCTTGAGAAGCAGGCAACCCGTCCCAACCTAGGTAAAAAATACCGCTTTGTAGCTTGGGTGCCTATATTCTGAAAAAGGGCTTGTACATCCAGTTCAACCGAGGTGCTTGACACCGTTAGGTAGCCACCGGAGCCACGCCGTCATCCCGAGGATACAAGCTCGAACAATCGCGCTTAGGCTTTAAACCTCCTATTCGCAAGGACGAGTATTCAAAGGGACAAAATAACTCAATCCTAGTAACGCTCTTCTGGGACTTTCGGAAATCCCTAACCGAATCCAGATTCTGAAACCCTTGGTTGACAAGTGATGGCTAACTTTTTTTCTAATAAAAACTCAAATTTAGGGTTTCTGTTAGTTAGCGATAGCTTGAAGGCTTACTCCATAAGAGAGCTAGGGTTTAGAGACTGTAAGACTTTTGCCAGACTCCCTCCAAGAGCGTTATAAACTTTGACATCCTCACCGCCGTAAACGGACGGTGATTCCCAAACCTCACGATTTAGGTTTCTGCTTCTTTCCCGAAGGATTTTTCGCACCTGCCTTAACAGATTTACTCTGTTCTGGTCTTATGGTCGCTCTACAGACTGACAC
>NZ_JADBVE010000390.1:0-11511 GCF_020245285.1 Microcystis sp. M31BS1 | reverse complement strand
TTACAACCTAATAGAATTAGTGTGGCATTCCGCTAAAGAGTACATAGCTAATCGAGAATTTGAAAATAAAGAAGAACTGGAAAAAGTAGTCAATCAGCTTTTAAATGAAGGGGGATTGATTATTAAATGGAGTAGAAAACTGAAAAATAAGGGTAATGCTGTCAATGTAACTTAAATGCGTAAAAGCTTACGCCCAACTGTTGACAAGCGGCGATCGCATCTTCTCAAGCTTTTTCCGGGGCAATCCGTCCCACCCAGGCTAGACAGGGGGAAGGAGCGGACCGAAACTAATACAAAGATACGTCTAAACCATTAGCCAAACAGCGATAGGGGGGAGATATTGAGAAAGTTTCTGCTTGGGCGACGGTGTGAAAAGCGAGTAAATGGGGAAAACTGCGGTAGGTTTTTTGAATAATATGATCCATCGCCAAAGAAACGGAAGCCATGCTGACTAAATGGGCGACGGGAGTGGCAAAAAAAGGAGTGAGATAAAAAGGCAGCCAATCCTAGGCAAAATTAACAATTAAATCGTACTGATGTTGTACTTGTTGAGCGTAGTGCCACATATTGGCCAAAACGGCATTTTCGGGCATGAAAATCGGGGCTTGCCGGCCTTGACTTTGGGCGGAAATCTGGGCATTTCCTGCTATAGTGATTAAGGGAATATCATGCAATTGCGAGGCTTCTGGAGCCACTACCCGCACCGCATACCCTTGCTTATTCAGAGTGCGAGCGAGATTATAAAGAGTTAATTCTAGGCCACCGCCGTCCCCCGATCCCAAAAATCCCACGGGGGTGGAGAGAAATAACAGTTTTCCACTCAATTTTGCACCTCAGTGGATGTGGTTTCAGTGAAGGAAGTATCCTGTACGTCATCATCTTCCGGTTCACCAGTGGTTTCCAGGGGAGCAATATCTAAGCGGGGCGGTAATTGCAGATTTAACTGTCTGATTGCCCAGCGTGCTGTTTCTTGCACTTCCTCATCGGAATCATCGAGGGCATGACAAATTAATTGACTGATCTGAGACATGATATCGTAGAGTCTGGTTAAATCCCGGATAGCATTTTTCCGCACTTGGGGATTTTTATCCTGGAGAGAGATAGCCAAAGCTTGGTTCATCGGTCGCAGGGAGCGGGTACAGATTTGAGCGAGAGCTTCTAGGGTTAAACTGCGTTCGTAGGAATCCCCATCCACCATACTATCGACTAAAGGCTGCATTGCCCTAGAATCGGACATCTGTGCCAGCTTCCAAACCGCCCGTCTACGGGTACGGGGATCGTTATCACGAAGACTTTCAATTAAACGCAGGATTAAATCTACGTTCGGGATGCGGGAGGTAGCTTGTACGGGCAAAGAAGGCTCGAAATCCTCGTCACCACTGCCATTAATGTCACTGCCCGTTTTGGGGTCCGCGTCGAAGGAATTGCCATTGCCCCTAGAAAAGTTGTTGAGTGGGTTTTTAGGATTGACGTAAGTTGTCTTTTTGCGCCGTTTTGAGGCTTTGCCCTTGGGACGATATTGGAAGAAAAGCGATAGTAAAACTCCCAATAAAGCGATGGATAACAAGGCCGAGCCAGCAATTAACGGTATTGGTGAAGTCTCGTTTTTGGCGGCGGCGTTGGCGGCCGTGGCGGTTTGACCTAGATACTTCTGGATATTAGCGATCGCATTTTGAGCAAATGTATCGTTCGGACGTTGTGCCAGAGCTTGTTGAAATTTTCCTAGGGCGAGTTGGTAATTTCTTTGGGCTGTAGCTTCGTAACCAGCTTTCATCAACTGATCGTAAGTGGCGACAGTCTGGGGTTGCTCTAACCTAGGGGGAGTTTGAGCGTTAGCCTTGGGTAAAGCCTGAAAATGATGACCCCAACTGCTCACACCGATAGCTAACAAAAATAGGAAATTGGGTTTGATCATAGAATTAATGCAACTGTTTAGGGGGGGGAGGGTAAAAGTATGATAGCCTAAAAGCCGTAAATGAAAAGCACTTAACTCCAGAGATAGGTCATGGACTACGGTGGTGATTGGGAAAGGCCTCCGGTGAGCGTGGGGCGAATAGTACGGCTCCTAGTAGCGAGGATAGAGTCCACTGTTTAGAGCTTAGGGATTATCTGTGAAAAACTGGCTTAATTAAGCTTGCACAGGCGTTTTACGCCACGTTCGACCTTGAATAGTCGTGTGGAATTGCCAATTAGCTACGGTTTCTGGATAATCGCCCCGATAGTGACCGCCTCGGCTTTCTGCTCGCAATAAGGCACTTTCCAGAATTAAGTCAGCGATAGCTAGAAGATTTAATGTCTCGATCGCTATTCTTATTTCTAACTGCACCGAGGGACACAAAAATAATTGTCCTTTGTCGGGGAGAAGATTCTGGAGAAATTGGCCCATCTTTAAGGATTCTAACTGTTGTTTCCACTGTTGCACCCGTAGGATAGCAGTTTCTAACTCATTTTGAAATCGGCAAATTCCCGCATTTTCCCACATTAAAATCGGTAATTCTCTGCGTACTTTTTGCCAGTATTCCTGTTCTTCTTGCCAATTTTCTGCGATTTCTAAGGGTTTTTCTGGTCTTTCCCCACGAAAGTTTTCTGGCTCTAGACCTATTTCAACTAAATTTGCCGCAAAGACAATACATTCCAAGAGAGAATTACTAGCTAAACGATTAGCCCCGTGAACACCTGTACTAGCGGCTTCGCCGATCGCATACAAACCGGTTAGAGACGTGCGGGCGTTTAAATCTGTGGCCACTCCTCCCATCCAATAGTGAGCGGCGGGGGCGACGGGAATCAGCTCCTCAAGCACATTAATGCCCCATTTTTGACAGATGCGGATAATATTGGGAAAACGATAACGCAGACGCTCCGGTTCGATTGGTCTTAAATCTAGATATACTTTGGCATGGGCGGGATCGTCGGAGGTTTTCTGCAAATGGCTAAAAATTGCCCGACTCACCACATCCCGGGGAGCCAATTCTCCGGCCGGATGATAATCGAAGGCAAAACGCCGCCCCTGGGCATCAATTAAATGCGCTCCTTCGCCGCGCACCGCCTCACTAATTAAAAACCGCGGCGCCCCCGGCACAGTCAAAGCGGTGGGGTGAAACTGAAAAAATTCCGGGTCGCGAATCACTGCCCCAGCACGCCAAGCGAGGGCGACTCCATCCCCCGTGCTAACGGCGGGATTGGTAGTTTGGGCATAGACTTGACCGCCGCCTCCCGTAGCCAGAATGACTGCTTGCGCTCGTAGCCAACAGAGATGATCTTGATGGAGTAAACAAATACCTTGACAGCGTTGCCCTTCCGAATCAAGCCACAGTTTCAGCGCGATCGCTTGGGGAATAATGGTAATATTGGGGCGTTCGACCACTTTTTCCATCAGGGTACTGATGATCGCTCTCCCCGTGCGATCGGCCGCGTGCAGTACCCTGGCCTGGGAGTGGGCAGCCTCAAGAGTGCGGGCTAAGTCGTCTCCGGAGCGATCAAAACTAACCCCTAACCGCAGCAAATCAGCGATCGCTTGGGGGGCCTTCTCGACTAAAAACTGCACAGCAGAGCGCTCGCATAAGCCCGCTCCAGCTTTCAGGGTATCTTCCAAATGGAAAACGGGGGAATCTGCCGGGGACGTGGCTGCCGCAATTCCTCCCTGCGCCCAATCACTAGCCCCAGTTTTTAAATCTTCTTTGGTAATTAAACCCACCTTTAAGTTAGGGGGTAAACACAGCGCGGCATACAATCCCGCCGCTCCCGATCCCACCACTAAAACATCTTGATAACTCGGCAGTTGCGAGGAAACGACCATGTAGGAGTTAATTGATAAATTCTATTTATTCTAGCACTTCATTTCTCTATAGCTCTGGCAAAAATCGCCAGTTTTTACCTTGGGTCAGTATATGGTCGCCAGTCGTCAACTTTTGACTGAAAACTCCAATCTGATCCCTAGACCTCTTATAAAAATCAAAAATTGTTGTTAGATTTAGGAGTCAGTATTCTCCGAGTCAGTAGAATTAAAAATGAATAATAATCAATTAAATAATCTATTTACCTATTTTATGCAATTTAATCCCTATTTTTGCCGTTTTTAAACCCTGAAAAATTAATTATGCCAGAGCTTGACTGAATAACTGATCACTGATCACTGAAAAAGGTGAGCGATCGCTCACCTAGGAATTTTTTTAAAACCGTAATTAACTGGATTTAGTAAACTCCGGGGTTAAAACGGTCATCACCCTCGATAAATTCTTTAGAAGGCTCAGTAACGGTGAATTTCTCTAGATTAGCCTGTAAACGCTCTTTTTGAGTGGTCGAGAGTCCGGGGATATTGAGGACATCTTCCACTTCTTGGTAGGGGGCGTTTTTGATGATTTTACCGGCTAAATTGGGATAGAACCCTCTCAAGTCCCGGAAATCGCGAATATCACTGTTATTAAGGTCGATTTTCGCCCCAAATTCTGTGGTTAGTTTAGCATCAGCCGCATTTAAGACCGCCACAGGATGAGAAGGAAGGGCGATCGAGGTAAGATTGAGAGCTTGAGCGGGAACTTTGCCCCAAAAACTCCCGATAATCAAGGCAATTACCGCCAGCAGACGAACAAGATTCTTCATTGCAGTTGTGGTCTCCTAAAACCAAGGCAAATTAACGATCAGGACAAGAAGTTAAGCCGTCAGCTTTCCGACTAGGCATAGGGTGGGGAATTGGGATTTGCCACCGCAGCCTAGCTATTAGCTGAACGCTGATAGCTAGTTAAAAAAGTTATATCATGCCATTAGACCAGATCTTGACACTCTCCGCACTTTTCGGGCGGAGATTCTTGGGCTGAATCTTGCCTCTACTAGCAAAGCTAATTTTGGTCTTACAGTTTCATGTCTAGTCAGACTACACCTATAAGGCAAGCACTCTCAAAGACTACTCCCCAAGCGTAAATTTCTGTGTGTCCCACAGTATTTAATTGTTTGGCGTTCTGACAGTTTGGACTTAATTAAACACCATTGACTGTTAGAAATTTTGAGATGACGGAGTAGGACATCTAACTTGTTTCCTCACGTTCTCACGGTCAGCAACCTACGAGCATTCTAGCACAAAGTCGTCCTAAAAGGACGGGGTTTTCAACCCAAATTTCCGATAACCCATTTGGCCGTACTAGGGGAAGGATTTTGGGGGTTGGGTGATGGGGGAGCCGGGAGATCAGTGAACTGATAACTCAAATCTGATCCCTGATCCCTGAAAAGGCTGATGGCTAATGCAATTATTACAAATCCCTAAAATTATCAATGAAGAACAGCACTCCTATGGCATCATAGACTGTTGCTTGTCTTGAAATATATAATAAGGAAGACACAATTATGGCTCTCCAATTGGGTGATATCGTTCCAGATTTTACACAAGATTCTAGTGCAGGTCCGATTTCTTTTCACCAGTGGGTAGGAGATAGCTGGGTGGTGCTGTTCTCGCACCCGGCTGATTATACCCCCGTTTGTACCACGGAATTAGGTACGGTGGCTAGTCTTAAGTCAGAATTTGAGCGACGTAATGTGAAAGTGATCGCTTTGAGTGTCGATAGTGCCGAATCCCATCGGGGTTGGATTAATGACATCAACGAAACTCAAAACACTACCGTTAACTATCCGATTATCGCCGATGGCGATCGCAAAGTGTCGGATCTCTACGGCATGATTCACCCCAATTCCCTCAATAATCTGACGGTACGTTCGGTGTTTATCATCGATCCCAACAAAAAATTACGTTTAACTATTACCTATCCTGCCAGCACGGGACGCAATTTTAACGAAATCCTGCGGGTAATCGACTCCCTGCAGCTCACCGATAACTATCAAGTGGCTACCCCGGCTAACTGGACCGACGGCGGCGATTGTGTGGTGGTTCCCTCTATTCCCACTGAAGAAGCTCGCAGCAAATTCCCCAAAGGAGTTGAAGAAATCAAACCCTATCTACGCATGACTCCCCAACCTAATAAGTAATTAGTGACCGGTAATCAGTGAACCAGAGCCTGGAAAACTGACAATCCGAAAACCAAGAAATCGTCAGGGAGGGTTAGCCATCCGTTTTAACGGATGCTACCCCTGGCAACAGGGGATTTATCCCCCTATATCATTTATTGGTTTGATTGTCAATAGATTTTTTCCTAGTTTCCCTAGATGTGTTACCGGCAGTAGTGCCGAAAAGCAATTTCTTGGCTGGGTTAAAGACAATTCATCGACATCTATCTTAACCATAAGTTAAATTAATATTTAATAAAAATCGGCTCAAGACGAAAAAAACGATTAGCATCATGGCTCCAAATGCTTAGTAGTGGTTAGTTTAGCTAGATTGTAGAGGGATGAAATTATCTAGAGATCGAGCAAGTATCCTCAAGAATTCTGGGTTAGATATATAAGTAAATTTTATTTTAAGTTTATTTAAGACTGTCATTACTAATGCAAGGCTGAGTCGGGGAGATTTTCCCGTAGTATCAAAAATGAAACTCGTTCGCATTGTTCAATCTGACGACGAGCGAGAGGCAATTGTAGAGACTGCCGCTTTCACTGGCATTTAATTAAGAGGAACAACCGATGGCAACCTATAAAGTCACCCTGATCACACCCGATGGCAAGCATGAAATTGATGTTCCCGATGATGAGTACATTCTCGATATAGCTGAAGAGAAAGGACTGGACTTACCCTATTCCTGCCGCGCCGGAGCTTGCTCCACCTGTGCCGGTAAACTTGTATCTGGTACAATCGATCAATCCGAGCAATCCTTCCTTGATGACGATCAAATTGCAGCGGGTTATGTCCTCACCTGTGTCACCTATCCCAAATCTGACTGTGTGATCGAAACTCACCAAGAAGAAGGTATAGCCTAATCTCTCTCGAGATTATCAGAAAACTCCCGTTAAGTGCTATCTATAGCCTAATCTCTCTCGAGATTATCAGAAAACTCCTGTTAAGTGCTATCTATGGTGCTTAACGGGAGTTATTTTATGGCTCAAAAATTTTTTTCCCTAAACACTTGTGGGTTTTAGCTAAGGGTGCTATGATTGATAATCGTGGAATTAATGGGTCGGTGCCCGAGTGGTTAATGGGGGCGGACTGTAAATCCGTTGGCTACGCCTACGCTGGTTCGAATCCGGCCCGGCCCACCACGATCAATGCCCGTGTAGCTCAGTGGTAGAGCACACCCTTGGTAAGGGTGAGGTCATGAGTTCAATCCTCATCACGGGCTTTTTCTTCCCTGCTCATTCTCAATCAGCCGTTGGCGGATGAGATTAAGTCGGGCTTGCTGAATAAATCTAAAAACCTTGTTGGATAATATTTTTAGGCTTTTTTGAAATCAAAAAGTACTGGCCATTGGAGGGATCGGGGGGGAAATTTAGGGACTTTTTCCCTGAAAATTAGGTAATTGACCCCCTGAAAATGGGTAAAACCCTACACCCTACACCCTACACCCCACACCCTACCCCCACCGAAAAACTTTTTGCCGCAAACCCTAAGTAAGTCTTCAGCACTATTGCGTTAACACAAGTTCTCCCCCAGGGCAATTAGTCCTCGATCGCTTAAAATAATCAAAATTAACTTATTTGTTGGCTCATGTCTCCCCTCGACAACATCGCTAAACTGTCTCACCTCACCCGCACAGATGTTCAGAAAAATTGGTTGATCGCTACAGCAGCGGGAAACCCAATTCAACCCGTCACCCTCAATGAAAAACAATACATTATTTGGCCAGCCGGCAGACAAATTCAATATCTAACTCAAAAAATTATTGTCCCCGAACATTTAGCCGGTTATCCTTTAGAGGGAATGGAACTGAGATTAATCCTAACTTGGTGGGCCGAAGATGTCAAAATTTATATTAATAATCAATTTATCCAAGCGGGAGATCTCTTTGATTCTTCCACGCGCATTTTACTTTCCAACTCTGTCTCTACTGGTCAAGAAATTCTTGTTACTCTCCGTTTAGTCAGTCCCAATCATGATATTGGTGGTTTGATGAAATCCCAGTTAATCTATGAATATAGCCAAGCGATCGATCCTAGTTTTGTTGCTGATGAATTGACCATTCTCCATAATTATCTACAGACTTTTTATCCTGAAAACTTAGCAGCTTTTACCGATACTCTCGATAATATTGACTGGGATAATGTCACCAACAAAGATAAATTTAATCGCTCCCTAGAATCAATTCGTCAATCCCTACAACCCCTCGCTAAACCTCTCAAAGAACGCAGTTTTCATCTTCTCGGTCACGCACATTTAGATCTGGCTTGGTTGTGGCCGTTGGCAGAAACTTGGCAAGTGGCACAAAACACTTTTATCTCGGTTTTAAACCTGCAAAAAGATTTTCCCGCCCTCATATTTGGTCATTCTAGCCCCCTAATTTACGAATGGATAGAAAAACATCATCCTGACCTGTTTCAAGCAATTCTAGAGGCATATAAAGGGCAATCCTGGGAACTTTTGGGCGGAATGTGGGTAGAACCAGAAGTCAATTTAATCTCTGGGGAATCCCTATTTCGACAGCTGCTTTATGGACAACAATATTTTCAAGAAAAATTCGGACAAATCACTAAAACCGCTTGGCTGCCGGATACCTTTGGGTTTCCCTACCAATTGCCGCAAATTCTTAAATCCTTTGGCATCAAATACTTTGTAACCGGGAAACTACATTGGAATGATACGACTAAATTTACCCACGGTTTTTTCTGGTGGCAATCTCCCGATGGTAGTAAAATTCTTTCCCTCATGTCTCCTCCCAATGTTGCCGGAGTTATGGATACTAACCCAATTATTATGACCGATCATGCTCTCAATTGGGAACAGCAAACCGGATTAAAAGAGATTTTTTGGTTGCCCGGTGTTGGCGATCATGGTGGCGGTCCGACTCGTGATATGTTAGAAGTAGCACAACGTTGGCAAAAATCTCCTTTTTTCCCCCAGTTAAAATTTAGCCAAGCAACAACTTATCTGGATAGTCTGGAGACAAGTAATCTTCCTATCTGGGATGATGAATTATATCTAGAATTCCATCGGGGTTGTTATACCACTCACTCTGATCAAAAAGCCTATAATCGTTACTGTGAAATACTCTTGTATCAAGGGGAATTATGGTCTTCTCTGGCTAATATTTTACTAGAGATTCCCTATCCGAAAGTCGAGATAGAATCCGCCTGGAAAAAGGTTTTATTAAATCAGTTTCATGATATACTTCCCGGGACTTCGATCCCGGAAGTGTTTAGGGATGCCAATCAGTTATGGCGGCAAGTTATCAGCACAGGTGAAGCACTTTTACATCAAGCTTTACAGGCAATTGCTAATCAAATTAATTTACCTAATCCCCCCCATCCCCAAGCGAAACCTTTTCTAGTTTTTAATTCTCTTAACTGGGAAAGATCTCAGGTTATCTCTTTAGCTGTAGAATCTGCCAATTGTTCGGTTTATGACTTAAATAATTGTCTCTGTCCTTCGCAATTATCCCACGACAATCAGCTATTATTTATCGCTGAAAATATTCCTTCTGTGGGTTATAAGTTATTTTGGTTAGTTCCCAATCAGCAAGCAGCCGAGCAAAATTTAATTAACTGGCAATTTATTTTAGATAATGGCTTACTTAAAGTTACTATTAACTCAGAAACGGGGGATATAGATAGTATATTTGATATAATTAATCAAAAAGAAATACTGCAAGCTGCGGGGAACCAATTACAGGGATTTAAAGATCAAGGACAATATTGGGACGCTTGGAATATCGATCCGAATTATCAACAATATCCCTTACCTAAAACAGTATTAAAATCGATCGAATGCTTAGAATGTGGTGCCTTGCGCTGGCAGATTCGCGTGATCAGAAGTTTAGCTGATTCGGAATTTTGTCAAGATTATATCTTAGAAAAAGATTCTCCTATTCTCCAGATTAAAACTATTGTTAATTGGCAACAGGAACATACTTTAGTAAAAACCGCTTTTCCTCTTACGCTAAACAGCGATTTTACCACCAATGAAATTGCCTGTGGTGCGATCAAGCGTTACCACGAACCAGAATCACCAAAATGGGAAGTTTACGCGCATAAATGGGCAGATTTAACCGATACAGAGGCAAACTACGGGGTGAGTCTTTTAAATAATAATAAATATGGCTATGATGCTACTAACCAGCAACTGCGATTAACTCTGTTGAGAAGTCCCCGATGGCCCGATCCCGAGGCGGATCTGGGTAAACAAGAATTTACCTATGCAATATATCCCCATCAAGGTAACTGGAAACCGGCGAAAACTGTCCATCACGCTTGGCAGTTAAACTCACCTGTCAACGTTATTTTTATTAATAATTCTTCTCGATCAACCCAGTTGCCACCCGTGGCACAATGGTTAAAATTCTCAGCCGATAACTTAATTTTAATGAGTTTCAAACAAAGTGAAACAGCCTATCGGGGTTGGGTAATGCGCGTTTATGAATGTCAGGGAGAAAACGCTGTTATTGATTGGCAAAATCAATTAAAATTAACAATAAAAGAATCGATCGACGGTTTAGAAAGAGCGATCGATCCCGTCGAGCAACTTTTTCCTTGGCAGATAGCTACATGGTTATTAAAGAATTAATCTTCGTGATCTTCAAAAGGATCGCTTAATTCTGCAGCTGGCGGACCAAAAGCGGTATAAAGAGCTAAAACGGTAATCCCCACCAAAGCGGCAGCGATCGAAATCCCCAAAATTGTTGCAGTTTCCATAGAATAAAATTTGCTTAGATACAGTCTGTATCTTATCTTAACAAGATATAACCAATCTCGCCGCCGATAGCGATCGCTAATCGGTCCAGTTGAGGGTAAGTGCATCTTAACAATCCTTGACAAAATGAACTTTAGACCTCTTGCATAAATCCGAAAACAAACGATAGAAACAATAATGGGAGGGACTTTCAGTTAATTATTTATTAGTAGTTGATAATCTTCAAAAATGTTGCTGTACAAGGATCGACTTAAGACTTTTGCAAGAGGTCTTTTATGTGAGTTGCCTACCCACGATTCAGGCATATTTGAGGAGAATTTGCCATCTCAATTAAATAGGGTAACTATTCTGATGGACTGGTAAGCTGCCCGCGCATTTAAATTGCTTGTTGAAATAAGGCACTCTTGCAACATGAAAATGCGTCTTAGCTGATCATTTGAAATGCCTACAGGGCAAACAGATCACAAAATTGGCCAATTGTCAATAGCGTTTGAGATGCGCTTGCCCTGATCTCATGCCCGACAATGTTCTAAAAGGATCAACTAGAATAGCGATCGAACTAAACCAGAAGAATTATTATGAAGAAACTCCTACAGGGACTAGAAAGGTTTCAGAGTGGTTATTTTGATGAACATCGGCAATTATTTGAGGCTCTTCGTTACTTGTTATGGTTCGATAGGGGGGCATAAATCGACTAAATCCTTATCTGGCAAGAGACTTAATTGATTAGTTCGCTCTAGATAAAAAACAATTGACAAAAATCGCTAAATGCCTTTCTCTATAAGGGTTCCATC
>NZ_JADBVE010000039.1:0-26717 GCF_020245285.1 Microcystis sp. M31BS1 | reverse complement strand
TTTCAAATATTTTGAGTATAAATACTCTATATACTCACTTCTCTGCGATGCAGTCGCACTCGCGGGAGCGCATTTTGTAGCTTGCTTAAAGCTTTGTTTCTGTCTGTATCACTTGTTACTTTTTAAAATGAGAATTGCTGGAGATAACTTGATATTTTCTATAAAAGGAAACAATTAATTTAAACAATTGTTTTTCATCAAGCTTATGCTTTTTAAGTAAATTACAAGAAACCTCATTAATTATTTGGGTACTGATAATTATGGACTTTTCTTTAATTAATTGTTTTGCCAATATTCTTTTACTTTCTTCTTTTTTATCAGTGGAAAAAGCATAAAGCCAAATATTAGAATCAACAAAACAACTATGATTTTTAAGTTCTGTCATAAATTTCTTCTCGTTTCATCAATTCTAAATTATCAACCTCTATAGGATTTTCCAACAGATATTCAATCAGATCAATTTCAGGTTCACTTTGATTGAGTTGATTTTGAGCTTTAAATGCGGCAATAAGTACCTGTATCTGCTGAATTTGTTCAGGTTTAAGTCCAGTTACATTAATGTTTTTAATCATGGCTACCTTGGGATGATTTTTACTTTAATTATACTAATTACACGCTCTCACAATAATACTCTTCCTTTTTTACATCTTTGACTAAAATTATCGGTGTTTATGAAGAGTTATTATAGCCTAGCCTTTGAATTATAACAAAGAGACATAAACCCCATCGCTTACGTCCCCAATTCATCCTCATCAAAGTTTACTGATTCAATAACCGAGAAATCACCCGTTTTAAGCTAAATCCCCCTGCAAGGAGAAGTAAACCAACCACGTTATCGCCTTCGGGGACAGACTGCGGTGGCTCTTGTGCAGATTGAAACAAATAAGCCGCCCCCCCATTAAAAGCTTGCAGTCAAATCGGAATAATAACAAATCGGTTTTTAATAGTATCATTAACTGCCAATCAAGCTTTAAAAACCCAGTTATGGACTGTTTTTCCCTGTCCCAGCGCTCCCCGTTTCCACAAGGACACAAGTTACCTTGTGTCCCTTTTTAGTCTCAAAATCAGAAATTAGGCTAATCCGACTAATTTAGCGCTGTATTCCCACATTTTTTCGCCTCTTTCCTCGTCGCGAGCTTGAGGAGAAACCCTTTGTACAAAAGATTTACCCTCTTTTTTCTGACGGTTGCCCCAACTCCAGTAAGCGCCGGATTGACGGTATTCGGGGTCAGCCACCACCAGGGCGACTCTTTCCCCGGCTAATTCTTGGGAAACATAGCCACCGGTGATATTTTTCTGGAACCAGGGGAAAAACTGCTGGAAAAAGGGGTAATGATTGCGGAAAAGGGGTGTATCGGCCACACAACCCGGATAGAGGGAAGTAAAAGTGATTCCGGTGGATTCGTGATAGCGTTTGTGCAGTTCCCGCATGGTGAGAACATTACACACCTTACTATCTTTGTAGGCTTTGACCGATTCAAATTTTTTGCCGTCGGCCATAGTAATCGGCTCTTTGAAACCCTTGGCAAACCCCTCCAAATCGCCCAAATCGGGACGAGGAGGAATTTTACCGCCTAATTCATCGGGATTATGGGTGACAGTACCGAGAATGACTAAACGCCGGTCGGGAGAGGGGGAATTTTTTAGGTCTTCCAAGAGCAAATTCGACAAGAGGAAATGACCTAAATGATTGGTGGCCATGCTCAATTCATAACCGTCGGGACTTCTTAAGGGTTCTTTGAGCAAAGGTAGATAGATAGCGGCATTGCAGACTAAAGCGGTTAGAGGTCTGCCCAAGGCCCGGAAATTTTTAACGAAGCGCCGGACGCTATCGAGGGAACCGAGGTCGATAAATTCAATACAGTAGTTATCCCGGGGAATGTTTAATTCCTTGGCCGCCTGTTCCATTTTCGGGATATCCCGACAGGCCATAACCACAAACCAACCTCTTTGAGCAAGGGATTTAGCGGCGTAGAGACCGACTCCAGAAGTTGTCCCAGTAATGATTACCGTGGGTTTTTGATCTTGTACCATTTTTTGATAGTTTTCGTTAATCGCTCTGGTCTAGGGAATATCCAAGGGATTCCAATTATAAATTTTATCTCAAATGTCGGGGTTTCATCCCGTCCCTAAAAGCGACGGGATGAAACCAAGCGCCAATATAAAACAGCACTTCGACACATTTCGAGGGGCTTCGATGTAAAGGCTCAATGTAAAGGCTCAGTGACACGAAGCACGATTAAAAATAAGGGTTCTTCGTTACTTGGGATGGTTCGATAGGGGGGCATAAATCGACTAAATCCTTATTTGGCAAGAGACTTAATTGATTAGTTCGCTCTAGAGCAAAAACAATTGACAAAAATCGCTAAATGCCTCTCTATATAAGGGTTCCATCCCTTATAACCCCCGTCCATTGCATAACAATTACCGAAGAGCCAAAATAAGCGTCCAGTCTCCTGACAAAATCTCGAATAACTTCTTCTTGTAAGGGTCTTGACCTACTCAGGCCAAATAGCTACCATGTAAGTAGAGCGGATAGGGTAATCAACCGCTTTAAAAACCCATGTAGTCTAACCACTACGCTATCTGCACCTTGACAATTAAAGATATGGGGTTCTACTCAATAGTTCTAGTTTTAGGACTTACGCATTGACAGGATCGACCAAATATGAGGTATAGGTTTCGGGCATTTTAACGTGATTTTTTGATGACTTTTGAGCGATCGCTATCGATCAGAAGTTAATCGCCAAAAGTCTGGAACGACGGATTTTCGTTCATACACATCATGGTGAATTTGTACAGTGCGTAAGTCCTATAGTTTCCCCCTGTGAGTAGGTAAAATCTTTACAGGAAATAGACAAAGCAGTATTTGAAGCTAACGTTTCAATTCAAGCAAACTTTGTACCCCCCCTTGCCCCCCGACGTCGGGGGGGGCAAGGGGGGGACTATCGTAGGGCATACGAAAAGTAACGCTTAGGGAGAGAACCACCTCTGGGTTGGATAACGCAAGGCATCTAATTTAAGTGGACTCGTTGAACTAAGAATCCCGAAGCGCTTAGTGCGACGGGAGTGTCAAATAACTTCAAATTTGCGTGAGTGTTCACTTATCAGGAGTCAGTAGCCGGTCGTCAGGAGGCAGGAAATAAATAGGGTGATAGGGTTTTGGGGTGATAGGGTGATGAGACAGCTTCCCCACTTCCCCACTTCCCCACACCCCACCTCCCCAATTCATAATTCATAATTCATAATTCCCAATTAACGAATCGGTTTAGCTAAATCACCGATTTTAAAACCATTACCGGTAATGATGCGACCGACGCTAGATTGACCATCAGCTTCGACAATTTCGAGAGTGCCAATCGGTTGAGTAATCTGACGGATAACCTTGCCCGTTTGCGGATCCTTGACCGTTTGAGTCGTCCGTTCGATGGAAATGCGTAAACCAACACGATAGCCTTCTCCCGTGCCTTTATTGAGAATTACCTGATTTCCCGTCACGGCAGCCACTAAAGCGGTGACAGTCGGGAGCGAGCGAGGTGTAGCGGCGATTTGTTCGGCTTTATTGTTGAGATTATCCACCACCTGCGCTACTGCCTTATCGGTGGCAATACTGAGTAATTTCCCTTCGTTGGAGGTTTGGGAACCACCCCCAACCCCTAAAACCACGGTTGAACCATCGGATTGATTGGCACTACCATTTCCCTGAGCGGTGCTAATAATTTCGGCCGTGGTGGTATTAATTGCCCGGACATTTAACTTGACAAAAGCATCGGTTTCTGTCTTGGCGGTGCTAAAAATAATAAACGAGCCACCGGATTGTTTTTTTTGTAAATCGAATTGGGTAATCGAACCGATAATCACCACATCTACCCCCAAAATTTGCCCGATTTGAGCAGCGGTAGCGGCATCTACCCGTCCCGAAGCTCCCAAATTCTGTTCTCTGAGGACAGCATCAATGCGACTGCGCTCAATGACTGTATAGCGACCACTTTCCACCAATCTATTGACGAGAATATCACTGACACCACTGGCTCCACCATTGAGAAATGTTAACCATTGGGGATTACTGAGACCGCTATAATCGAAGTCTAAAACCGCTACTCGCACCTTTTCGCTTTTTTGGGCTAAGAGTAAAGGTAAATTGTTAGAGGTAGCTTGGGAGAAAGCCGGTGCGTTGAAGCTAAAACCCAAACTAGAAGCGACTCCCACAAGGGTGAGCAGGGCAGAAAAACCACGGATACTATCTCGATCGAACATGATAAGGGGTTCTCCAGTCATATAGAATATAGATCATAATACATCTGAAAATTGCTCTAACTATCGAGAGCGAGAATTTTGAATGGCAGTAATTAAACCTCTCACTTCCTCGGTTCCCTCGGAAGCTTCAAAGGAAGTGGGAAATTTACCCTTAGTAATCATCCGCAATCCCAAGGGGGCAATACTTAATAAACCCTGTAAATCGCGCCAATAATTGCCCAGCACATAGAGGCCGAATTGGCGTTCATCCACCCATCCTCCTGCTTTGACTAATTCCACTAAAACTTTCCGGTGACGAATGGGACGACTACTATCGGCCGACTTGCGAGCGAGTATTTCCTGTTTAATTTTACCGATCTGATCCATAGGAGCCACTTCCATAGGACAAACCGCATTACAGAAATAGCAACGGGTACACCCCCAAACCCCTGCGGTGCCTTGGTTATAAAGTTCTAGACGACCTTCTTGATTACCATCGCGAGAATCTGCTAGGGTGCGCTGCGCTTTTGCTAAAGCGTGGGGCCCGACAAAATCGGGATTGACTTGCTTGGCGTTACATTCCGAATAACAGGCCCCGCACATAATGCAGTTACCCATCTGATTGAGATTGGCTCTTTCTTCTGGAGTTTGCAGAAATTCTCGTTCGGGAATGGTGCGCGCTTGACTACTAATATAAGGTTCAACCCTTTCTAAATCGTCCCAAAACGGTTGCATATTGACGATTAAATCCCGGATAATCGGTAAATTCCCCAGAGGGGCGATCGTGATTTCGGGAATTTCTCCGGCATCTTTTTGGCTACAATGGTTTAATTCACTGGCGATATTTTGTTGACAAGCCAAGGCCGAACGACCGTTAATTTTCATGGCACAGCTGCCACAAATTGTATTGCGGCAATTTTTACGAAAGGCCAAAGTTCCATCAAGTTCCCATTTGATGCGATTAAGGCAGTCGAGAATTGTATTTCCGGCCTCCACCTCTAGGGTAAAATTTTCTAGGTAGGGGGTGTCGTTGGGTCGTTGACGCAGAATTTTAAAAGAAACTTCCATACTCGGCACGGGGGTGAGGGACTCCTAATACTCAGGATAATCGATGTTAACGGGCCAAAGGGGAGCTAGTAATGGTAATTAATCCTTAAGATTTTCCCCGGTCGGTTGAGCCAAGGGGTGGGTATCTAGGCCTAATGATAGATGGGCAAGTCGCTCGAAAACAGTTTAATCCCCCCGGATTTACTGCTCTGGGTCATTAGTTTTTTGCCAACTCCAACCACAAGTAAATTTTCTCAATTCCTTGCTGGGTATAGCTTTATCGGTTTTATGGACTTACTTTCTCCCCCCTGTTTTCCTCCCACCCGACCAAAAATTGCCAGAGTCTTAACCCAAAATTTCCTCTCCCCCACAAGGTTTACACTTACTACCTAGTCCGGGGTCTTCTTAGCACGATTGTCATCACCGAACCATCAGTTTTAAAAAATTTATTATTCCCCTCTAGACATTTTTGGCAAGATTTTTGGTATGATCAATTTGTCAGTGTAAACTTAATTGACAGTCAGTCAAAAATCAAGGAACATTAAAAAGTACCATGAGTGACATCTCTCCTACTCCCCTAACCGGGAAAGCTCTACTACAAAAAGTCAAAGAGTTATCCCACTTACCCCGTCGCGAAACGGCAAAACGTTGTGGTTACTACTCTCAAAGTAAAGATGGCCAAGTTCGGGTCAATTTAACCGACTTTTACGATGCTGTTTTAGGTGCAAAAGGGGTTCCTCTCGATCCCGAAGGCACTAAAGATGGCCGCGGCCGCGAACCCACTTTCCGGGTTAGTGTCCACAAAAATGGTCAAATCGTCATCGGTTCCACCTATACCGAACAAATGAACTTGCAGCCCGGCGATGAGTTTGAAATCAAACTTGGCTACAAGCACATCCACCTCAAACAAACGGAATCAGAAGAACCGGTAGAAGCTTAAATAGGTTACGGAGTAGGGATAAGGACAAAAAAAATCGGCAGTCAAAAGGGCTAGTTTTGACAAGACCGACCAAAAAGACAATATAGATTCTTATCCCTAATTCTAACCCCTGACCGCCTCTTTCATCAACTCGAGGGGTTTTACTTAAGCACTTTTTCTTCTTTTTCGCAACCCCCTAGGGATGGATTTTTGTTGGAGCTAGGCTTTACCAGAGCAGAGTTCCACAGTTATCCTATGCCTAGGGGGTTTGTTTTATGGCTGTTAGGGGTAGGGGGTAGGGAAATGGGGAAATGGGGGGATAGGGAAATTTCAACTAATACCCCAAAACCCCAAAACCCCAAAACCCCAAAACCCCAAAACCCCACACCCCACTTCCATAGCACCTAATTGACAATGGACATGGCTGCCTTAATAAAAATTATTATTTTCCTGTTAGCCTGGTTAATTCTCTGGCTGCCCATTGCCATTGGTTTAGGGAGTCGTTTGGGATGGCAACCGCTGCAAGGGACAAAACCTGACCAGAAATTGCCCCTAGTGGCCTCTCTTTACGCCTTGGCTCCCTTAGTTATCTGGGGATTATTGAAGATAGAGGGGAGCAGCCTCCATAATTACGGATTAATTTGGTCATTTTCCCTATTTATCTCCCTAACCAAAGGATTAATCTTGGCAGTGGTGGGATTAGGGATAATTTTTTTCCTAGAGGGGATTTTGGCCTGGGTACATTGGCAGCCCAAAAATCTAACTCGCGCTTTTGCCTTGAGTTTACCCCTGTTGATAGTGGCCCTCTGGGTGGGTATTACCGAGGAATTAATCTTTAGGGGCATCTTTTTGAGTCAATTAAGCCAAGAATACGGTTTTTGGGTGGCGGGAGCCATTTCTAGCCTAATTTTTGCCCTGCTGCATCTGCTTTGGGAACGTCAGCAAACGCTGCCGCAACTACCCGGTTTATTTCTGATGGGGATGGTTCTGGTCTGGGCGCGGGCGATCGATCATGGTAGTTTAGGATTAGCTTGGGGACTTCATAGCGGTTGGGTATGGGGATTAGCTTTGCTAGACAGTGCCGAATTGATGTCTTACAGCGATTCTGGGTTAGTTTGGGTCAAAGGTATCTATAACCAACCTTTAGCGGGTTTAGCGGGTATTCTTTGCCTCTTGGGGACAGCTTGGGGGTTAAACTTGTTTCAGTAGCCAAAAGCCGGTAAAAGTGCGACCAGAATCATCCGGTTGTATCAGGAGAAAGTGCAAACCTTGGCTTTCCTGTTTGGTTGCTTGATAAACATTGGCTGCCAGGGCCACTTCTTCATCTTCGTAGGTCAGAAAAATCCAACGTTCATTTAGACCCGATTCCAAGACTAAACCGCCCGATCGCCCCCTTTCTGTGGGAATATGATCGATAAATACCGGGTTAATTTCCTCTAACCAACGAGCGATGGCAAGAGATTTTTTACCACCGGTAATAACCACGCCGGGGATCATGAGAGTGGAGGCTAAACCTAATTTTAAAGGAGAAAAGGCTTCTGGTAGGGAAAGAATCGGTATTCTGCGATCGCCAAAAAAGTTAACTAAATCAACGGCGGGAAAGCGAGCAAAACGCCACTCTTGACCTAAAAATTGGTCTGGTAGGGGTTGCGGTGGAGGAGAGTCGATATTGATGGGGATTTGCCGTAATTCTAGCTGTTTTTTCAGAGCGTTAACGTGACGGGTTAACTCAATTTTGATCTGTAAATTTTGGCCGGCGAGGAGAAATAAATTGGCGCATTGGGGGCGAAAAACTTGGATAATTTCCGGGGGGGAGACTTGACAAGCTTGCTGTAACTGTTGGGTTAACCAGTCGCTATTAGCTTGGGATTGGGGACAGGAATTTTCATAGATAAGATGACCAAGAGAATCGGAAATTAACAATTGCCAGACTGTGCCAAGAGAAGGAGAAGATGAAGATTTATAAAAATCCGCTTGCCAAATAGTCATAATTCAGTAAAAAGCCACCAGTAAAAAGTCAAAAAATGGTCAGGAGTAGAGGTCAACTAAAAATTTTACCCTACCAAGACTTTAAAAATCTAGGAGCGAGACAAAAAAGGCTATATACTAGGGAAAGCTATAGCAAAAAATATTGAGACAATGGAAGAAAATTGGCTAGAAATTGGGACAATAGTAGCACCCCAGGGACTGGAGGGAGAATTGCGAGTTTTATCGGTATCAGATTTTCCCGAACGTTTTCAGAAGCGAGGTATTAGGGGAATACAAGGGACTCAAGGGGGAGAAATCCGAGAAATTACTCTGCTCAGGGGACGTGAGCTACCGGGCAAAAATGTTTATATTATCAAGTTAGAGGGGGTTGAAAATCGGGAACAGGCCGAAGCTTTGCGCGGATATAAATTATGGGCGAATAAACTAGAAAAACCTCGCCTAAAAGCGGATGAATATCATGTTAGTGAGCTAGTAAACTTAGAAGTTTATCATCACCTGACAGGAGAAAAAATCGGGGTTGTAGTAGATATTTTGTGGGCGGGTAATGACATTTTAGCAGTGCAACTAGAAGCAAATCTAGCTTCCGTCAAGAAAAAAAGTCCATCCTCCGACTCAGAGGCCACGGCCCTGGTCCCCTTTGTCAAAGAAATTGTTCCACTGGTGGATCTGAAAGCGGCACGCATCGAGATTGCGCCACCACCGGGGTTATTAGAGATCAATTTATCCTAGTGGGACTTAAACGATCAACAAGAGTATAATAGAGTATAATCGTTATAGAATAAGCACTTTACGTTGAAAAATCGGCGATGAAAGAGACAACCCCAGCCGCGATGCCCCCATGCTTTGACCGATGGTGTCGGCGGTTTGACAATTGCTTCAAAAACGAAGCGCAAAAAAACGGCTTCAGACAATATTTAGGAGGATTATTAGGGGAAAGTGAGAGGAAAAACCTCCCTCAAATGGCCAATAATGCCGTCGGAGTAGTTTATAACCGATTACATCACTTTATTTTATCTTGGTGTTTTGTGCCTATACATTTATCCTGTGGCATAAGTTAACTGGGGGACTGCAAAGGCGGTGGACGAATCGACCTTTAAACACTTTTGTGGAAGCTTTGGAAGCTTTTCGGACAGCGATGTCTTTTCGTTTCTTTAGGTGGCTGACCGAGAATCAGGATGTGTTTGCCGCTTATCAAGCCAGTTTCGGCTTTGTTTGGGCTTAAAATTTGTTTAAGTCCCATTAGTCAAAAAGTTCTCACCCAACAACTAGAGTTAGATGGACTGATTCACCGAGAAGTTTATCCAGAAATTCCTCCTAAAGTTGAATATTCTTTAACCGCTTTCGGAGAAACCCTGAAACCGATTATTCTGGAAATGCACCAATTAGGAATTGAGAAAAATACCAGACTTTAAGGTTTTAAATTTCCTCCTCGAATAAACCAAGTAATTGTGGCACTGGTAAAAGCAGTGATAGCGACAATAGCTATTTGTTTCCAGTTTTTTAATTCCCCAACTTTCTCGATTAAATCGGGAATTTTTTGGGTTAATACTGCTTGGGATTGAATTGTTCCTTCAATTTTAGCCGTGATAATTTTGACTTCCGTGATTTCTTTGTGTAGGTTAACAAATTGCTGGTTATTTTCTTCTCTCAGGGTTTCTAGTTGTTGGCGATTATCTTCCTTTAGCGTATCAATTTGCTCACGGGTGTCTTCTCGCAGGGAACTTATTTGCTCGCGGTTTTCTTCCCGCAGGGAACTTATTTGCTCGCGGTTTTCTTCTCGCAGGGAACTTATTTGCTCACGGGTGTCTTCCCTCAGGGAACTTATTTGCTCACGGGTGTCTTCTCGCAGAGAAATCATTTGCTCACGGGTGTCTTCTCGCAGAGAAATCATTTGCTCGCGGTTTTCCTGTCGCATTGCCGAGAGTAAGTCTTTCAATTCCTGAATATCATTGCTGGTAACAGTAGTCATAGAATTAACCCTAAGAGAATCTATTTAACCGGCACTCTTTGATTTTATTATACTTCACCTACGCCAAAAAGGTCAAATTCATCAAATTTAATTACTTCCGAGTCAGGATAACGAGTATCAAAACGATAACTGCTCACGGTTCCTTTTTCTGTATCTAAAATGCTAAAAACCGTCAGATCATTACTGGCAATATAGGGTAAAGGTTGATTAACCCAATCCACTAGAGGAGCAATGTTTGGGATAATTGCTGGTAATCGATTGGGATTACCGACGCTCCCATAATTTCTATCGAGAGGTACAGGACGTTTTTTATCACCTAAATGAGCGCCATAACTATTACCAACGTTAGAAGATTCGAGAAAATTCATACCCTTAGGACTAAGAAAACGATTCCATAAATGGGAATGACCATAAAAAACCAAATTAACCTTGGCTGATTCTAATAAAGGAATTAGATCACGAATAATATAATCATTTTCTTGGGGATAATCATAACGTACCGATCTAACTTTTCCCGTGGCATCCCGTTTAATTGTCGGCACGGGATCGGTGTAGGGTGGCACGATATTTCCTCCTAGGGTATGGGGAGGATGATGAAACATAACTACTTTATATTTAGCCTCTTGAAATTCTCGACTATTTAATTCTTTTTCTAGCCATTGATATTGAGTACTGCCCTGAGCAATTGGCTCAAAAATATGCTGACCGTAACCCCAGAGATCTGACCTATCTAAATCTCTTTGATTTTCGTAATATCTTCCCTTTGTACTGGGTTCTAAATTGGGATTTCTCCAGATATTAGTAACATATAAAACCACTAAACGAATATCACCAAAGGTGAGAGAATAATATTTATTTTGAGGTAAAGAAAAAATTTCTTCGTAGGTTTCTGTGTTAAAAGCATGATTTTTTAACCAGGTTTCATTAATTGCTGCTGTATCCGCTGCTAGTTGTTTAGCAATAAATTCAGGAATAGCATCTTCAAACTGTTCATTTAAACCTGTGGAATTAGAAAATCTGCCCATAACTTCATGATTACCAATAGCAGGAAATAAGGGCGCATTTTGAATAATTTTCCCCCCTTTATAAATAGTCTGAATACCATTCTTTGTAAGAGTATAATTGGCACGACCTTGTAAACAGGGAAAGAATGCCCCACCGCGACTATCATCAAACCATTCGGAAGCTCGATCGGGTATATTAACTAAATCTCCTGCTAAAAAAACTGCATCTACTTGTCCAATAGTTTCGCTAACTTTTTGCAAATTAGCGGCAGTCATGGGCATTAATTGATGATCGGAAGTGAGCAAAATTTTGAGATTAGTTCCTTTTTTTGGTCTTGGGGTAAGGGTATAAATATCACTTCTAATCGCTGTATTTTCCTGAAAACTGGTGACTTGATAGGGAATCCTTTCCCCGGGATTTAAATCAGTAATTTCTGCCTGATGTCGCCAGATTTCTCGCTCGGTTAAAGATTGATAAGCTTCAAGGGTTCTCGATTGAGCATCTTCTCTAACTCTAGTTAATTTGCTAGTGCGAGCGGGGACCATTTTCTCTAGTTTTTCCCCGTAGCGGACTTGATGACGAGTGCCAAAAAATTCCGTAAACCAAACCACTTGTATTGATGTTTCGGTGGGTAATTGTAAAAAAGGTTCGCTTAAAAGTTGATTCTTGTTCATTGTCGCTAAAAGATAACTAATTATAATTAAAAAAAGCTGGGTTAATATAACAGCCAGCTTTTGAGATGCTCAAGTCAAAGAGGACTAACAAAACTGTTAACCCATATTAGGGTAATTTTAGTGACAGACTCCCGTGAAAGAATCACCACCATGCTTAACTTTAATGGTGCGAAGATTGTTTTCTAGGGTAAAACTAACCGGTGTTCCTGCTTGACTTTTTCCGCTAAAAGTATTTCTACCTTGGTAGGTAGTGACAGCTAATCCTACCGGCTGCATTTCCGGGGGAGTTGCGGCAGCAAAATTATCAATCGTTACGGTGTTATCGTCTTTGTTAACTACCAAAATTTGCCCTTCCACCACATCGCTAACCGGAGAAACCATTGTCAGTGTCACCGGTTCTTTTTTGCTGATCGAGTCATCATCAATTTCAGAAGTATAAACATAGAGTTTTACTCCTTGGGCGGTTTTGCCAGTTGCCGTACAGATGATACCATCTCCTAGACTAGGCATTTGGGCAAATGTCGGCTGAATTAAGACGCTGGGGATACCGATCAGGGTAACGGTGGCTAAAAGAGCGGTTTTAGTCAGATTTTTAAGCATGAATTTCTCGGTACAAGTGGACTTCTATTAGGTTTTTAGCACATTACCTGTGCCACGAGAAATCAAGATAACACAAAAATTGGCTAGAAATTTTTATAAAGTGTTGAGTGAGATTCTTGGCTTTTACTGCCATTAAATCGACAAAATAGCCAGAAAATTCTTCTTAAATTCTCCTACTAACTGGCAATAACTAGCAGATTCGCTATTTGATCGGCTAATGTAAAACCTTAGACTCTAACTGCTGCTGTTGCCAGAGATTTTGATAGACTCCGGGGACTGTGATTAACTCCTCGTGGGTTCCTATCTGAACAATTTCTCCGCGATCCATGACAAAAATGCGATCGGCAGTGGCAGCGGCCGATAATTGATGGGAGATAAAAATCACGGTTTTTTGGCTTTCTTGGGCGAGATTTTCCAAAATAGCCGTGGCTGTTTGATTATCGACGCTAGATAGGGCATCATCGAGGATTAAAATCGGTGCTTGGATGGCTAAAGCGCGCGCTAAAGAGGCCCGTTGACGTTGACCACCGGAAAGAGTAATCCCACGTTCTCCCACTAAAGTGCCGTATTTTTGCGGGAAATTCTCGATTTCTTCCTCAATTCTCGCTTGTTTGGCCGCCGATGCCACTGCTGGAAAATTCAGCAGCGGATTGCCATAACGGATATTATCTTCAATGGTGGTACTAAATAAAAAACTTTCTTGGGGAACATAAGCGATCGCTTTTCGCAGCTCTTCAAGGGCAATTTGAGTGACATCTTGATCATCAATAAACAACTGTCCCTCGGCAATATTCAAAAGACGGGGAATAGCGTTAGCAAGGGTAGATTTTCCCGACCTGATCGCACCGACGACCGCTACCGTTTCCCCCGGATTAATGGTAAAAGAAAGAGATTTTAAGGCTGGTTCCTTAGCATCAGGATAGAAAAAAGTCAAGGCTTTGGCGGTAATTTTTCCTTGAATATTTTTTAAGTGAATACAATCAGCATTGTCTTTAATTTTAGCCTCAGCTAATAGGATAGTTTCTAGGCGATCAATACTCACTTCTCCCTGTTGGTAGGCAGTAATAGTGAAACCTAATAAAGCAGTGGGAAAAACTAATCTTTCGGCCAAAATTAACAGAGCAATAAAGTCTCCAATGGTGATATTACCCGCTATAATTTGTCTAGTACCGAGAGCAAGCAACGCCAATAAACTCACATAGGCTAAAGCTTCAATCAGGGGAAAAAGAAAATTACGAGTCTGGACTAAATCTAAATTAGCCTGTAATAATTCGCGATTTCTTTGTTTAAATGCTAGGCGCTCGTTAGCTTCTTGGGCATAGATTTTAATCAGAGTAATACCACTCATATCCTCTTGAATTAAATCGCTCAGATGCGAGAGTTTTTCCTGTACTTTTTGCTGTTGCTGCTGCAGACGACCACTAAATAACTGCACAGCAATTAACATCAAAGGATAGACAGAAATAGCGGCGATTGAAAGGGGAATATGAATCGCTAACATCACGGGCAAAGTTAACCCATAGGCAAAAAAAGTATTAGCCAAACTGAGCAAAGCAAAACCCACCAGACGACGCACATTATCCACATCGCTAGTGGCACGGTTGATTAAATCTCCTGAAGTTTGCCGAGAAAAATAGGCAGGTTCAAGGGTTAATAAATGCTGAAAGATTTTTTGTTTAATATCGAACTCTACCTGACGACCGATCCCGAATAATAATACTCTAGAACTCATGCGGATAAACCACATAATCGAGGCTAAAGCGACAATTAAAATTAGATAATAAATGATTTTTTGAAAGTCAAAGGATTTACTCAAATCATCGATGCTATCCCGGATTAAAAGCGGTATATAAACACCCAAAAGATTAACAATAAGCAGCGCAACTACCCCCCCAGTTACTATTTGCCAATGGGGACGTAGATAATTTGCTAGTTTTTTAATGCGAGAATAAGCCATATTCAGTAATCAGTAATCAGTAATCAGTTATCAGTAATCAGTTATCAGTAATCAGTAATCAGTTATCAGTTATCAGTTATCAGTAATCAGTAATCAGTTATCAGTTATCAGTTAGAACAGGAAAAAGGGGGAATAGCCACCCAAGAATTTTTATTTTTTCTCCTTGTCCTGATTTAGCCTAGGTTTAAGATTAGAACCAGCCTTGGGCGGTTTACCGGGAGGCTTATCAATTTTAGCTTGATAGCCGTGCCGCCAGAAGTTAAGATAATCTGGGTCTGGATTGGCATTAATTAACCCTGCCACCTCTTCTCTGGCCATTTCGATGACTGTCGCCGTATCCTGTCCCCAAGTGTGTAAACTGGAGGGATTGCCCCAATGATGTTGGAGAATAGTGGCAACCCGCTCGATTACTTGGGGATGAGTGGGGGTAGTGGCACTATAGTCAAGATAAATTTGCATTATTTTACAATCTGAGAAATGAGAGTCAAGAAAGGCAGCTATTCTCAGTTTAGCCGTTTAAGAGATTAGAAAACGGGTTTCTTTAAGAAACCCGTTTTCTAAGAAACCCGCTTTCTTTAAGAATTGAGTTTTCGGCAGATTTCACGAGCTAAGAAAGGCAATCGATAACAAACGTCCGGGTCGCTTTCGAACGCATATTGTTTAGTTAAAAGCATCACATTTCTGAGAGATATATCAGGAAGTCTTCTACTTTCTTCGGAGTAGTATTCTGCCAGATCTTCAGAGGTAAAGCTGAAGCCTCTCTCAGAAGCCAGTATGACAGTAAGATCCATTAAACTTTGGACATCTGTTGTTAGTTCTAGACTACCTTGAATTTCTAGATCACTCTTAGCAATTTCATTAAACTGTCTGACGGCTTCGATAGACATAAGTTCTCCTGTGATGTATTAAGATTGAGACCAAGAACAGCCGATGCAAGTCTGAATTGCATCACTATCTGATCTAGCTTGATAGAATACCTCATTGGGTGTCTGATAGTCAAGACATTTTCGAGGACGATTGTTAATTAAGTTTACGGCTCTTTCCACCTTTCCACCGGGAGCATCTCATTTATACAAGTGAGTAATTATACTTGTCCCTAAAACTGGTTTCTGGCAAGGCTTTTAAAATAGCTTGACATAAAACCTGATTTAGGGGTTACAAAGGTGAGATGCTCCCCTTTCCACCTCCTCTGGCTTAACGATTTTAAAATTTGTCCTCTTGGGGAAAAATTGTCTTAACAGTCCATTGGTATGCTCGTTTAATCCCCTCTCCCACGAATGATAAGGAGTAGCAAAATAAAAATCTGCTCCTAGTTTCTCACTCAACTCTTGATGTCCACAAAATTCTTTAACCTTGTCACAAGTAAAGGTTTTTCTTTTGTCAGGTTGAATCTCTTGGAAAAGTTTTTCTGTGACTCTATTGATTTCTTAACACAAATCTAGCAACTATTTATTCATCATTTGCTTATACCATTGAGCGTCTGCTTGAGCTTGCTCGGAGGGAGCGGGGGGATTTAACAGGGCCTCGACAAAAACGAATTGATCGCGTTCGGTTAATTCTACCAATTGGCTATCTTTGATCGTTTGCATAGCTGCCTCAGCCAAAACTGACACCATAAATTCAGTCAAGTTCTGTCCCCGTAAAAAGGCAGCCATCTCCATCAGTTGCTTTTGCTCTGCTGTTATGGAAGCCTCTAACCGCGCATTGTTGCCGATTTTAGTCCCTTGGGGTAAATCTTTATCTGGTTTCGTTCTCATGGCTTAGAAATTATCTAATTTAAGCACATTATATTCTTAGAAAACGGGTTTCTGAGTTGATAAGAAAGCGGGTGGCTCTTCTAGGTTCTGTGTGATAAGTTTAACTTACATAGGATCGATCTTTGTGTCCTCTGTGTCTGGAGTGGTTCCCTCCACTCCCTCGCCAGCAGGACTGTATCTCAGAATACATTTTACCCACCAAATCCAAAAGAGCCAGCGGGTTTCTGGGTTGTTGAGAAACCCGGTTTCTGGTTTGTTGATGAGAAACCCGCTTTCTGGGTTGATGAGAAACCCGCTTTCTGGCTTATACTAAGCGTCAGAGGGTTTACAGGGGTTAAGTTATGACAGGAATTGAAACAACCATTGTAACGGCATTGACTAATAATTTTATTGGCCAAACGATTAAATCGGGGTGGGAGGGTATTAATAAAAATGAGTTATTGAATAAAGATGTCGGGCAGCTTATCAAAGAAGGAAAGTATCTTTTTTTGCGGGAATATACTCAACGTTACTGGGATCGGCACGGCATGATTAAGGTTTTAAAAATGTCTAAGCCGATGGATTTGGAGTCAATTTATGTTAATGTCAAATGTTTAGGAAATTTAGTCAGGGATTATTATGATGAAAATTTAGAAAATAAATACCGTGAGAGTAAGCAGCGACGGTTTAACTTTAGGGATGATGGTAAAAAAGATGGTTTACTTTTGGCTAATCAAGAACAATATTTAATGGTACTTGGTGATCCTGGTATTGGTAAATCTACATTTTTGCGAAAAGTTGGGCTAGAAGCTCTCAAAGGAAAGCAAGGCAGTTATCAGCATCCTCTAACACCGGTTTTACTGGAGTTGAAAAACTTTAAAGAAAACGAGATTAATATTCAGGCATTAATTGAAGAGGAGTTTAAAATCTGTGGTTTTCCCAACGTGGAAAAAAATATTAGCAATAAACTAGAAAAAGGGGAATTACTAATTTTATTAGATGGTTTAGATGAAGTGCCAACAGCTAATGTTTATAATGTAATCGAGAAAATTCAAGATTTTGTAGATAGGCATCATAAAAATCGTTTTATTCTTTCCTGTCGTACTGCTGCTAGAACTCATCTTCAACGATTTACCGATATTGAAATTGTCGAATTTGATGATCAGCAAATTCAAAGTTTTATTGAACATTGGTTTAGTTCGGAATTAGATCGGAAAAATGAGACGGCTAAAAATTGTTGGGAACTGTTGCAAAAGGAGGAGTATAAAAGTGCAAAAGAGTTAGCCCATACACCGTTATTGTTGACTTTTTTGTGTTTGGTTTATGATGAAAATCAATCGTTTCCCACAAATCGCAGTCGCCTTTATCAAGATGCGTTACGAATTTTATTGGAAAAATGGTCAGCCGAAAAACGTTTACCTAATCGCGGTTTAGTTTATGAAAATCTCAGTATTGAGCAAGAAGAAATTTTGCTATCTGAAATTGCTTATCAGAATTTTGTAGCAGATAAACTTTTTTTAGAAAAACGAGAAGTTGTTAAGCAAATTAAAGATCACCTTAAACAAAACTTAAATGCTCCACAACATTTAGACGGAGAAAAAGTATTAAAAACCATTGAAATTGAACAGGGAATTTTAGTAGAGCGGGCTAGATCTGTCTATTCTTTTTCTCATTTAACCCTTCAGGAATACCTCACGGCTCAGTATATCTATGATAATGATTTGATTGAAGAAGCAGTTAAGAATTATGTAACAGAAACTCGTTGGCAAGAGGTGTTTTTGTTAGTGGCGGGTTTGATGCGAGGGAAAGCCGATAAATTGTTATTAGCAATGGAGAAAGAAGCTCAGGAATATGCGAAGAATGCCAAATTATCTAAATTTCTTGTTTGGGTAGAGCAAGCAACTGGTGAATTAAAAGAATCGGTTAAACCCTCTGCAAAACGCTCGATCATTCTTTTTGACAGATTAAATAAAGGGATTAATTTTACCAAGTGCTATAATCGAATACATTCAGATATGTATAATAATTACATAGATAATACTCCACAATTTGACGAACCTTTCCTTGAGCAATTAGATAAATTAAGACAAAAATATGTTGGTATTGATGTTTTGTATCAATATCATTATGGACATTTGTTAACCAGTGAACAAATGCAAAGTGAAAAAACAGCAACACATATTTTTGCATTGATTAGTTCAATTACAAAAAAAATACTAGGACAATTAGAATTTGATCAAATCTCAGCATTTTATGAAAAAATAATTCTAGATTTTTATAAGCAAAGTCCAATTGGGTTCTCTTCTTGGAGAACACCTGACTGGATTATATTTCAAAATTATCTATACGTTAATGAATTAATGCTAAGTTGCCAAAAAGTGGCTGTTAATATTTCCCCTACCGTCTGGCAAGAAATCGAAGAACGAATGCTCCGCGTTCCTTAACTTCTACTTTTTTTCTCAAATCTTGCCTTTCCAATTGCATGAGATTAGCGAATATTAACACTATGAGGATTGGGAGCTTCAAAAACCTTGCATTACCATTTTTATAGAACATAGGGTTTGCTGAAAAAGTACGGGCGAAGCATTCGGATAGAAAATCTACGGTTTCACCGATAAGTTATTGTCCGAATGCTTCGCCCCTACAGGACGCGGAACCATGAAGACGCAAGGTTTTAAAGCACGATTCTCTCAGAATCTTGCACCTGTTTCGGGAGAAAAGCCACAAAACCGCTACCTTGCCTACATTTCACATTTATTCAGCAAACCCTATTTATTGGCGGTAAGCTTGACTGCGATGTTCAATCAGCAAGACAATAACTTGAGACTGACTATCATCAACTGTATAGATAACCCGATAGTCTCCAACGCGGAAGCGATACTTCCCAGCAAATTCTCCCTTTAATGCTTTAATTTGAGGGTGATTTTTCGGTGTTTCTTGAACGAGTTTTAAACACTTAGCAATCTTCTTTTTTAAGATTGAATCCGCTTCAGAATAAACTTTATTTGCTTTAGCTGTCAAACGGACTTTATAAGTCATCTCAGCTTTCCCAATCAATGAGGCAACCTGATTGTAAATCCATTTCAGCTTCTTTCAAATGTTCCATAATATTCGGGATTGCTCTAATTTCTTGCGTTGCCTTTTCACTTTCTTTATCTGACAAATAAGCGGCAAATTCTAGAATCATCTTTAAATTTTCTACTGATAGGGTTTGTATATATTGTTGAATCTTTTGCTGCATTAAATCGACCTGTACTAATGTTTCAGAATCTAAAAAATCTTCTGGAGTCGAGGGATTTACTTCAACGTCAGTTAGAGTCATATTTAATCAAGTGCTTCTCTGAAGTTTATTATTTGTATCTTAGCGTGTATCCCGTCTCCCGACGACCGACGACCGACTCCTGACGAACGACTCCTGACCCCACAGTTAACTTTATTTTTGTCCAACTACTTAGGGTTGGCTGAAAAAGTACGGGCGAAGCATTCGGGCAATAACCTATCGGTGAAACCGTAGATTTTCTATCCGAATGCTTCGCCCCTACAGGACGCGAGCGCCGCTCAAGATGCCAGGTTTTGAAGCAAGATTCTCTCAAAATCTTGCACCTGTTTCGCTCGTAAAGCCACAAAACCCTTACCTTGCCTACATTTCACATTTATTCAGCAAGCCCTACTTAAGACTGCGAATGTATGAAAACGCATCAATTGGGCAAAAGCTCAACGATGCGTTTTTAAGCTCCAAAAACCGCTATATTTGTAACCCAAAACAAATTAATTCTGATTAGCGTCAGTGGCTGCGGCCATTTGCATTCTCTGCACCAGATTATCGAGGGCTAATTCTAGATGTAAACCGGCATCTACGGCGGTCCAACCCTGTTCGGTTAGGTGTCGCCATTCAAAGTGTAGGTGAGGACCGGTAGAAAGTCCCGTACTACCCACACGACCGATAACCGCGCCCTGTTCCACCCATTCTCCCGGTTTGACGGTAATTTCCGAAAGGTGGGCATAACGAGATTCTTGACTACCATCGAGGTGACGTAAAATCACCGTTAATCCGTAACCTCCCAACCAGTCGGCGGTGGCCACTTCCCCTGCGTAGGCGGCTAATACAGGTGTTCCCATCGGTGCGCCTAAATCAGTACCCGCGTGCATGGCCCGATTCCCGGTGACTGGATGATTTCGCCACCCGAAAACCGAGGTAATTTGGGCAGGAAGAGCGAGGGGAAAAAGTAAATCGGTGCGTTGAGTTTGGTTAGAATCCGTGGGACTTAAACGGGTGGCCCGCTCATAGGTGGTCGCTTCGCTGATGGCCGCCACTTCTGCGCGAGTCACGGGGGCTAAAGCTAATTTTACGCCATTCCATTCCGGGGGATTGAGGGCTACCACCTGACTGGGAATCACCGTCGGGGCGGCCAGACGTACCGGGCTGCTAGAGGCCACGAGGGTGGGGGCATAACGACGGAGGGAATTATTAGCGATAACCGGCTGATTTGCGGACCGCCGCCCTACCCGCACCGCCGGATTAGGATTGAGACGCACCCGGGCCAGATTAACCGGGGGTAAGGGTTTGGCCACAGTGCTGACCGGCTGACGACGGGGGGACCGGGCCGCCAGATTACAGCTACCTCCTACCAGTTG
The DNA here is from genome assembly GCF_020245285.1 of Microcystis sp. M31BS1. Lineage (NCBI taxonomy): Bacteria > Bacillati > Cyanobacteriota > Cyanophyceae > Chroococcales > Microcystaceae > Microcystis > Microcystis sp. M31BS1. Next base: position 5,950 of record NZ_JADBVE010000039.1, on the reverse strand, counting down.
ACCATTTTGGGCGATGGTTTGGCAACCACTGCGGCGCTCGGTGACGACAACGGAACTGGGGGGGTTAAAGTTTCTGGTATCGATAAAATTATTTTTACCGCCGGCCCGGGGGGCAAGGGTAGGCATATCGGTTTGATGGTTTTCGGGGATAGCCAGACGGGGAGCGGGATTAGTATTTTCTTTGATAACGGGGGCTTTTAGAGTCGGGGCGGCATTTTCCACTACTGGGGTTTCGCTGCCAGTTTCGGAATTAGCGATCGCATTGGGAGCAAGAGTGAGCAGACCGCCAATCACCAAACCGAGACCACTGCATAAACTCAACTTCTTTTTTAAGGATTTTCCGAGAAAAAGTTTCAATATCACCGATGAAGGATACATAGGGCGGCCTCACTTCTCACAGTTTAGTCAAAAAAATATTTAGACTCAATTATAGCCGAGACTGACCCTACCGGCCGGTATATAGATTTCGCTACTGGCATTGTCCGAGGTGAGTTTAACTTTTAGTTCCCCTCGATCGCTTACCCCCGTTATTATGCCCTGATAGCCCTCAAAAACTATCTTTTGACCAAAATTAACAAAAAGCTCTAAATAGGAGGCTAATAGGGCTTTTATGCCTCTATGACAGTAATATTCATAGCCGTATAGGATAGCATCGCTGGTGAGAGAAGTTAACTGAGCGATCGAGGTGATTTTATTGCCAGTAAAAGCTTGTAAATTAATGCCGGTGGGGGGGACAGGATTAGACCAATTGAGGCCCACTCCGATGACTGCTTGCGGGATGTTTTGACCCTGAATACGGGTTTCTAGGTTAATTCCCCCTAGTTTGCGCCCTAGTAATACTAAATCGTTCGGCCATTTGATTTTAACGGGTATTTCTTGACAATTGAGGTGATGAGCGATGCCCCAAACTGTAGCGAGAACGAGATGGGCAGATTTATCCACCTCTAAATCCAGATTTAACGCCAAAGATAAATATAATCCTCCCGGTTCAGAAATCCATTCCCGTCCCCATTGTCCCCTCCCAGCACTTTGTTGACTAGCAGTCACCACAAAAGGCGGATTTTCCCCCGATGCTAATAATTGCCAAGCTTTAGTATTAGTGGAAGGTAATCGCTCAAAGTGATGGATTTTGGTCATAAATTGGGAATTATGAATTATGAATTATGAAGTGGGGAGTATTTTCAGTGTTGCCAAAGGCACGGCGTAGCCGTCCAGTAAACAGTAAACAGTAATCAGTGACCTGATACTAAATCCGTTGAGTACAGGCTACATATCAGTACAGGCAAAAGGCAAGAGGCAAAAGGCAAAAGAGGGAATAGATAATCAGTTTTTAATATCCGGATTGAGTATGAAAACTCACATCTGATAACTGAATCACTGATAACTGATCACTGATAACTGGTCACTGATAACTGATCACTGATCACTGATAACTGATTAGGTGCAGGGGAGAGAACGCAGGTACTCACTGAGGTGGGAACGTAAACCGATGCCATGGAAAAGCGGGCCACGACTGCCTAATTCGACGATACTGACGGCGGCCACGGGCATTTCAAACCGATCGCGATAACGGCCCACATCGATACCCATCAGACTACAGAGCATGATCCGGATGGTGGCCTTGTGGGAAACAATCAGGATATTGCCATCACTGTGGGTGTGTTCAATTTCCTCCAAAACGGCCGCGGAACGACGGGCGATATCGATGCCCCTTTCCCCGTTGGGGGGAGCATTCCAAGCGGGATCCGTCAACCAACGCACATAGAGATCATGATATTGATGATCAATATCGTTAGGGTGCATTCCTTCCCAAAGACCATAACCGATCTCTTGTAATCCCTGCCGGATTTCTAATTTCAGTCCCACCGCTTCACAGAGAGGTTTAGCGGTTTGAATAGCTCTTTGGAGGGGACTGACATAGGCCGCGCGCCAAGGTAAAGAACGATAGACATCGGCGAATTCCTCCGCCATTTCGATGCCTTCGGCAGTCAAACCGGGATCATTTTCTGGAGTACCACAGTATCCCCCCGTTTTGCTATAGGCTGTCTGTCCGTGTCGCAGAAAATATAACATCAAGCACATAGTTTTTCAGGAGACCAAATCCGGGGTTTCCCTGGTTGCTGTTGACTGGTTAGGTTCCCGCTCGGGAGCGCAGGTCATTGCGGATGTGAGAGCGATCGCCCATGACTTGAAAGAGGGGACCATGTTCGGCTAATTCGACGATCGTTACCGAGGCCACGGGCATGGCAATTCGATCGCGATAACGGCCGATATCAATGCCTAAAAGAGAACATAACACGATTCGGATCGTTGCTTTATGGGAAACGATCAAAATATGGCCATCATCGTGATGATGGTCGATTTCCTCTAATACTTCCGAACTACGACGAGCGATATCGATGCCTTTTTCGCCTCCTGTGGGAGAATTCCAGCCTGGATCTGCTAACCAGCGCACATAATCATCATGAAACTCCTGATTAACCTCGGCTGCGGTTTTTCCCTCCCATTGACCGTAGGCAATCTCTTTTAATCCTTCCCGTTTGTGGATGGGAATACCTAAGAGTTCGCTTAAAGGGGTGGCCGTGGCCATGGTGCGCTTGAGGGGACTAGAATAGATACCTGTCCAAGGCACATCTCGATAGGCAAGGGCGAAATCCTTGGCCATTTCATAGCCGGCCGGGGTTAGTTCCAAGTCTAATCGACCGCAAAAACTACCCGTTTGACTGGCTGTAGTTTCGCCATGACGCAAAAAGTAAAGTTTTAGACTCATTTTTTAGGTTCCTCTTAATATTTGTGACTCTCTCCCACCTATAGTGATACTAAATCTTGTTTAAAAAGTACAGGAGAGCAGGGAGCGGGGAGAAACAATTTAAGCTGTTCGTAATTTAAATTGCTTGTTGAGATCAGGCGGTCGGCAGGGGGCGGTCGGCGGTCGGAAAAATCGAATATGCAATTTAGATTCAAAACAGCTTAGTTGTAAAATATCTACATCTATCAGCCACTTATCTATAGTTTTGTAACGGCAATTTTTGCTAAAAATCAATAAGTGTAAACTTTAATCACAAGCTCGATCGAGTCCCGACAAAGGTGTTATCTTAAAAACATAAGGCACAAAGGAAGCGACTCAACTTCCTTCCGGGCAAAAAGACCTAGAGCGTGTGCCGCCTGCTCTAGATCAACGCAACAGCTAAATCGGACACAGATTCTCAAAGTTTGTAAAGTAAAGTATGGTTTCGCCTCTGTTGCTCGATATAGGACAGATGGAGTGAGCCGTAATCAGCACCTGAGTCGGTAAACTGAGAAATCTTGATAGTTGACAGATAGACTGTTGTGGGTTCTGTAAACCTCTATTGTATTGAGTCCGTTAAACTTTTAGGAGTCCATATCGTTTGTACAAGATGAAGCCCGCCTCCCTAGGCGGGCCTATTGTGTTTTTAGAAAACCGCCACGAGATATTCCTGTAATTGCAATTGATAACCTGCCTGTAGCTGACAGGGATAATCAAGGGAAAACTCAGGTAAAGCTAATAGAGAACTTTTTTGACAACTAACTAACGCCACATCGAAGCGACAGCTTAAATCAGACCATTGGGGATAAAAGGCGAGAAATATCTGGGCAGCTTGGTAAATTTTACCTTGTTTACGGTCATTGATCGCTAATTTGCCCCCTAAATCCCAATTGCCAGCACTGCGGGTTTTCACCTCGACGAAAGCGAGAGTCGCTTGGGATTTAGACAAGACGATTAAATCGATTTCACCGCCAGCACTACGCCAACGACGCTGGAGAATATGCCATTGCTGTAATTGCAACCAATCCGCCACCAAATTTTCGCCCAATTCCCCCACGGTTGTCATATTCAGTTATCAGTTATCAGTGGTCAGTTATCAGTGGTCAGTTATCAGTTATCAGTTATCAGTTATCAGTTATCAGTGGTCAGTTATCAGTTATCAGTTATCAGTTATCAGTTATCAGTTATCAGTTATCAGTTATCAGTTATCAGTTATCAGTGAACAATATTGATTTATTATCCTGTCTTCTGACTCCAAACTACTGATTACTGTTCACTGAATCACTGGATTACAAAAGTCCTTCTAGACGACGACGGATGCTGTCTAACTCCGCATCGGGAATCTCAGAAAACTCCTCCTCGGCGGGGGGGACTTCCTCTTTTTGCCAATCCAACTCCTCGGCATTGCTTTCGGGGGGAATTACCAACATACCCGCTGCAATCATTTCCGCTTGATAGCCGGCGCCGCGACAAAATTCTGCCACTTCCTCGGAATCAATTTTCTCTACCGTGGGAGTCGGAAAATCCTGTGCCTCTAACAGCAGAGCATAACGGGTGGCATCATCTTCCGATTCAAACATCAACACCTTATTGATAGCTCCCATTTGAATGGTGTGGATACCTTCGTTTTCTGTGCCTGCGTTAAAAAGTAGTACAAATACACGCATAATTACTATTAGCGATCGATAAGCGGTGGTCGTCTATACTCATTTTACCCCCCTTCTCGATCGCTAATCCTGAGCAATTTTAGTTTCTAGTCAACCACTTTTGACCGTTAAGCCGTTGCAGGGTGTAAAACAACAGTAAATCAAGACTAACTTTCCTTTCATCGATCATAAATGATTCAAGTGTACTAGGTTGAGCACCGCCCTCAGCTTGAGAAAAAGCTTTTTTACCATTGATGTTTTCTTCCAAAAAATAAATGCTAAATTGACGCATTCCCTCGAGCCAATTGCCAGTTAACTGCCAACAGGGAGAGCTAGAAAAGCCCTGCACGGGAATTTTATCCTGTTTAAAGGACAGCTTTATATCACTTATACCGAGCTTTTGCAAGGCTGCCGCCAGTGCGGGCTGAAAATGCTGCTCAATAAATTGAGCGAAGGGTTTTTCCTCGACGGTTGGCTCCTTGGGTTTTTTAGCAGCCGCAGGTTGAGCCGGTTTTGCTGCTTCTGCTGCCGGAGTTGCGGGGGTGGTGGTTTCTTCTGCCATAGGAATTAATCAGGAATGGGTAGGTAGCTACAATTATATTTTCTCCCGGGTTATCAGCTATCAGTTTTTTTAGCTATCAGCTTTGATTTACCCGATTAATTAGCGATTTTTTTAGTGACGGCGTTTCTCATAAATATGAAGTATAACCGGACAGGGCATCGTCTCGGAGTCTCCCCAAAACAAAAACCTCCTACCAGCGACCGGCGGTTTGATGAGCTTATTTTACCGTGAATGACTATGTTTGACTATATTTTTATTTAAACTTGACAATACTTCCGCAGATTTGCTCCAGTCTTAGAGCTTATTTATCAAGTAAACATTAAAATAAATGTAGGGCGATCGAGGAATTATCACCCTAGTTTTTCTGACAGGGATTTCTTATTTTCCGCAGTCATAATAGCTTATGCCACTTTCTTCACCTTTCTGTGTTCTCCAATTGGGACACCACTCGTTAAGAGGGACGACAAATGAGCCTCTTTTATATTCATCCTCTATTATTGGTCGAGCGTTATCAGCATCTTGCTTGCTTGGGAATAAGATGACACTCACATAAAATCCTTTTCGTTTAAATAGCTTATTTTTGCCTCGATATTGTGGCAATCGTCTTGGTAGTTGTTCCATTTCCCATTGTGCTTCTTGAATGCCTCGATCTGAACCATAAACAACACCATGGGATGGAGTTTGGGAAGATACTTGGCCAGCAAGACCAATACTTAATATCAAAGTAGCTAAAATTAAACACTCTCGATTCTTCATACTATTTGGCTCCTTATAATTGTTAAATAAGTTTCAAATTTATTGGCTACTCTCAAGGGGAGCATCTCACCTTTGCAATGAGCATAAATACTTAGTGGAAAAATAGGCTTTTCGAGGGTAATTCTTGTTTTAATTCTCCATGTACGCAGTCTTTAAAAGCCTCTATTTCGTTCCAAGACACGATTAAGAGTGGCTTTT
>NZ_JADBVE010000389.1:0-25727 GCF_020245285.1 Microcystis sp. M31BS1 | reverse complement strand
TTCAAAATGATTGGGAATGCCTTCATTCATGGACAGTGTTGCCCCTTTAAGAGCCAGTTTCAGATTGTCGATAATATCATCGGGTAATTTTGAGAGATTGGCCAGGGTTCTTTTTTTGACTTGATCTCCTTCTCGGTAGGACTCCCGAAGAAGAACAGCGGGGGGAGAATTACGGTTAGGAACTTTTTCTATATACATGGCTATCATTCTAGCAAATGGAGAGAATTTTTGTCCATTAAGAAATGTTACAAATTACATGGGTACATTAAGGAAAGTTAAGGGGGTGCATCCATTGATGGATAAGGGTTTTCGGCTATTATGGTATATATGTATGGGGGAAGTTCAGATATTACACACAATCCGCTGCTTTTGTCAAGAGGTTTACGAAATTTTTTCCACAGACCTCTGGCCAAATTAATTTTCTATGGCCGGTAGGCGCTCTTGCTGGGGACAGTTAAGTAGGGTTTGCGGCAAAAAGTTTTTCCTGGGGGCAGGTGGGGTGTGGGGTTTTATCGATTTTCAGGACAAAAGTAAAGTTAACTGTGGGGTAAGAAGAACGTAGGTTGGGTTGAAGCATGAAACCCAACGCCCGATTATGTTACGCTACCGCTAACCCATCCTACAAATAATTGTACCTCCCTACTTATCAGACTAAATCCTGTTTAAAAGCTATGGCAGAGTGGGGAGAGGGAAGTAGGGGGTGGTATCAACTATTGCCTTCAAGCCATGTTTTTAAATCTCGTTCTGGTTTGGCCACATTGAATAAATGTAAACCAAAATCCTCTGAAATATCTTGACAAATTTTCACTCCTCTGATGCTGTTGCCTTTTTCATCTAAAAGGGGCGAAAAAGTGCCAATTCCCAACTGATGGGGGACTACTGCCGTAATTCCGCCCCCGACACCGCTTTTTGCTGGTAATCCTACTCGATAGGCCCATTCTCCCGAAGCGTCGTACATTCCACAGGTAAGCATAACACTGATCACATCTTGAACGTAGTGTTCATCGATCGCCCGTATTCCTGTGATTGGGTTGACACCCCCATTAGCCAAGGTAGCGGCCATCAGGGCTAAATCGTGAGCATGGACGAGGATGGCGCATTGTTGACAGTAAAGGTCGAGGGTTTCTTCAATTTTATCGCTAACCATGCCAAAATTTAGCATCAGATAGGCCATGGCCCGATTACGATTGCCGGTGGATTTTTCCGAGAGAAAAACGGGGACATTAATCTCGTGATCCCTACCCGTATAGCGTTTAAACATTTCCAAAATACGTTTTAGCCTTTCCGTGGCATTCTGTCCGGTGATTAAATCCGTAGTAGCGATCGCACCAGCATTAACCATAGGATTATAGGGACGATTGGTTTTTTCATCGAGAATAATCGAGTTAAAAGCTTCCCCCGTGGGTTCAACACCGACTTTACTGTTAACGTATTCCCTTCCGTGATCTTCTAGAGCTAATCCAAAGACAAAAGCTTTAGAAATCGATTGTACTGTAAAGGTTTGCCGACAGTCTCCCACCTCAAAAATCTGACCGTCAGTGGTAATTACCGAAATACCAAACCATTGTGGAGCTGCTAGGGCTAATTCCGGAATATAATCGGCGATCTTACCCGTCTGTAAATCAGAGTATTTGTCGTGAAGATAGTTAAGATAGTTGCGAAAAGGATAGACCAACTTTTGACCAGAATTGACCGGACTAATAAAATCTTTTGGGGAAGCCATAGAGGAGTATAGCAGTTATCTTATATAATGAGTGACAAAGTTGTGGTTTTGGCTAGTCAGTGGCCGGTATTGAGGAGACGATGCCCAATGAAGTTATAATTAGATTAACTGCCGTAATTTTGCCTGTAAAGTCTTTTTGCCGAATTTAGTTACAGTTTGTTGACGCAACCATTGCGGGTGACAACGTTGATCCTGACCTGGCAAAATTTCTAAACAAGCTTGAGCCACCTTTTCGGCATCTCGATAGGGAACGCGCCACCCCACCAAACCATCCTGCAGCGGTTCTGCTGAACCGTCCTCATCTCCAGAAATCACGGGAATACCACAGGCCATGGCCTCTAGGTAAACAATCCCGAATCCTTCCCGGGAGGGCATAACGTAAGCATCGGCTAAACGATAATGGTCGGCTAATTCCTCCGTCGGGACAAAACCCGCGAAAATTACCTGTTTATCCACTCCTAACTGCTTGGTTAAAGCTTCTAACCTGGGGCGATCGTCCCCACGTCCAATGACTAGATATTTTACTTCGGGATAAGTCTCTAGAATTGTCGGCAGGGCCCGAATGGTAACATCTACCCCTTTATGGATATCCCCCGACCACAACCGGGCCACTGTTAATAAAACTTTGGCATTTTCCATATCATATTTTTTGATTAATGTCAAGGACTTTTCACCTAAATTAAACTTTTCCTCATCCACCACACAGGGGAGAATTGCTACTTTTTTGGGATCGATAGCGTTAGCCTTACACATAAGATCGCGAGTGTAACGGCTAATTGTCCAGATCGATGCGGCCGCTTGCAGGGCTTGTTTTTGGGAATTTGGTAAAGGTTCCCAGACTTCATTGCCGTAGGTGAGGACGGTGTAGGGTATGCCTAAAGCTTGACAGTAAAGACGGGTGAGAGGAGCTAAATTTATATGACCACAAAAAACCCGTTGGGGACGTTTCCGGAGGAGAGAAACTAGAAACTTAAGGGCTAATTGAATGCGTCCGAGAGTTGCTGAGTTATTTTTCAGGTAATGAAAGGTAATACCTTGATTTTTGAAAGGATTAGGACAATCAGGGGCATCCCGCAGTAAAAAAACCTCGGCCGCCTCGCAATCGGGCAAAGTGAGATAAGCTTGCAGGACATCCTTGATATAGGATTGAATACCGCCTTCTTGGGAAAAAATCTCTAAAAATAGGAAGATATGAGGCATCATAGAACGTCAGCGTCAAAAAGTTTTAGGTTTGGCGAAAAAATTTTCCCCGATCTCTTATCTGTACTATCACACTTTCTTGATCTATTTCGATCGTCTCCCCAGTAATAGCTCCTAACCGCTAACAGTCCGAAAAAGAACAATCTGGGCGATCTTCTCGCTTGTAAGTAGGGAGGCACAATTATTTGTAGGATGGGTTAGCGGTAGCGTAACCCATGCGGGAGTTGGGTTTCATGCTTCAACCCAACCTACGTTCATCTTATATTTAATTCCACCCACCTACTTAACTGCCAGAATAAGGGGAATTCCGATGCTGATAGCTAAAATAACTGATATTAGTCAGTTTAGCTGATGATGCTGCCAGGGCGATAGATAAAAAGTGAAGGACGGGGAAATAGTCAGAATTTTCCTGGATGCCAAAGATCAAGCTATTTCTTTGTCCCTTGTGTCATCGGGGAATCTTCCCTTTTAACGCTAGATATTTTCAGGAATTACTAGAGACAAAAAAAATTAAAGTTCCTCAACTGCTCCCAGAACGGTTAAGCTTATTTTAATCTCTGTAATTGCTTTTATGGCTCATTTGACTTCTGAAAGACTCAATTTAACCACAAAAATCGCCTATGGTGCGGGGGATTTGGGACCGGCTATCACTGCCAATATCTCGGTATTTTACCTGCTATTTTTCCTCACTGATGTGGCAGGATTATCGGCAGGATTAGCTGGTAGTGTGCTGATGGTGGTGAGAATTTTCGACGCTATTAACGATCCGATCATTGGCATGTGGAGCGATCGAACTCGTACTATCTGGGGTCGTCGCTTACCATGGATGTTATTGGGGTCGATTCCCTTCGGAATTAGCTATTTTTTACTGTGGTTAATCCCGACTAATAACCAATTATGGCTATTTTTATATTATATTTTTATTGGTATTATCTTTAATTTAACCTATACAGTAGTCAATCTTCCCTACCAGGCACTCACCCCTGAATTAACTTATGATTATAATGAGAGAACCCGCTTAAATAGTTTTCGTTTTGCCTTTTCCATCGGGGGCAGCATTCTCTCATTAATTCTCTATATTATCGTCTCATCGTCCTATGCCAACGATCTCCATCAAGCTTTTTTATTGTTAGGTGTAGTTTGTGCTTTAATGTCGATTATAGCAGTTATTTTGTGCGCTTTAGCTTTACAAGAACGAGGAGCAAAAGCGATTCTCAATTCTCCCCAGAAAAAAGTTTTGGCAATTGCTTTTATAGTTATCGGTGCGCTTTCCTTGGTCTATGGACTAGGAAAAATTGGGGTGAATCCCAGAGACTTTATCGCTATTTCCACAATTTTATTAGGAATAGAAGGGATAGTTTCGGGGTTAACCCTTTACTATGGCAAAACTGAAAATCATCTCAAGGATAGCGCGGCAATTAAACAGAGAGAAGCGGATAATAATACCGAAACTATTCCCCTGAAAGAACAATTAAAAATAGTTTTTGGTAATCGTCCCTTTTTATACGTTATTGGCATCTATCTTTGTGCTTGGTTAGGAGTACAATTAACCGCCTCGATTTTGGTTTACTACGTCGTCAGCTACATGAGACTATCGGAAGCAGAATCGGGTTTAGTCGCTTTGGCAGTACAGGGAACAGCTTTAGTGATGTTATTTTTCTGGCAAGCAGTTAGTCAGAAATTAGACAAAAAGATAGTCTATTTTTTAGGGATGACATTCTGGATTATTGCCCAAATTGGTTTATTTTTGCTCCAACCCGGACAAATAACTTTAATGTATGCTTTGGCAGTTTTGGCAGGATTTGGCGTATCTGTGGCCTATTTAATTCCTTGGTCAATGGTTCCCGATGTGATTGAATTAGACGAATTAGAAACAGGAAAACGTCGAGAAGGTATTTTTTATGCTTTCATGGTACTTTTGCAAAAAATTGGTTTAGCTTTGGGGTTATTTCTTGTCGGTATTGCTCTAGAAACATCGGGTTTTAAACCGAGAATCCCAGGAGAAGCAATTCCCCTGCAGCCAGATAGTGCTTTAATAGCAATTCGCCTAGCAATTGCTCCTTTACCGGCATTTTTTCTGATCATTAGCTTAATTCTTGCCTATTTTTATCCAATTACTCGCCAAGTTCACGCCGAAATTTTAGACCAATTAGCAACAAGAAGACAAGAGGAAAAGTAAACATCAGTTTTTTGAGAAACACTGTCAGTTAAACCCCGTAATAATTTTTCTTCTTCAGGTTCCAATCGTTTTGTAAATTATCAAGACAAAGTTATACTAAATCCGTTGAGTATAGGCTACATATCAGGACAGGCACTCATGCAAAAGGGGAAATAAATAATCAGTTTTTAATAACCGGATTTAGTATTAGACCCATGATTGCAGACATTTTTGAAAATTTTACTTTTTAGGATGGTTTTCCTGAATTGAGATTCTCCCCCCTACTAAAGCAAGGGGGAAAAAAAATCAATTGGCACGCTGTTCAACCAACAGTTGGTAAGCATGATTAAAATCAGCCGTTGTAATGCGAATCTCAGCCGGGTCAGTCATTCCCTGATGGCGATAACGACGAATTGCCATCAGTGCCGCTTGGTTACATAATAACGCTAAATCTGCGCCATTCCAGCCTTCGGTTGCCTCGGCCCAATAGCCTAAATCCACATCCTGTAAAGGACGTTCATCATTATGAACCCCGAGAATTGCTAAACGACTAGAGGCATTCGGTAAATCAACTTTTAACTGTAAATCCAACCGTCCCGCTCGCAATAAGGCTGGATCTAACGCATCTGGGCGATTAGTGGCTCCAATCACTAAAATCGTTGCCCCCGTTTGCAATCCATCTAACTCCGTGAGGATTTGTCCCACAACCCGGTCACTCACTCCTGAATCCCCACTATAACGACCTCTTGCTGGTGCTAAAGTATCAATTTCATCAATAAAAACCACACAAGGGGCTGCCTGACGAGCTTTGGCAAACAACTCACGCACCGCCTGTTCACTCGCACCCACCCATTTACTCAAAAGCTCAGGTCCATTAATACTAATAAAATTAGCTCGCGCCTGAGATGCAACCGCTTTGGCCAATAAGGTTTTTCCCGTTCCGGGAGGACCCCAAAGTAAAATACCTTTGGGAGCTTGGGCTTTGGTTTGCGTATATAATTGCGGATGGAGTAATGCCCCTTCCACGGACTCCTGTAGGGTTTGTTTAATCTGTTCAAGTCCGCCAATATTGTCCCAAGCCACATGGGGAGATTCCACTTCCACAGACCGCAATACCGCCGGTTTAACTTCTTTAAGGGCTTGCAAAAAGTCGGCTTGGACCACCGTCATTGTTTCCGGAATTTGCGAGTCAATCGTAGGAACCTGGCGCCGCAAAGCACTATAGGCCGCTTTCTGGCAAACGGCTTTTAAATCTGACCCGACAAATCCCACCGCATTATCGGCAATCAGAGCTAAGGAAACTGATTCATCTAGGGGCATGGAACGGGTGAGAATTTGCAGGATTTCTAAACGGCCTTTGCGGTCAGGCACCCGAAAGAGGACTTCTCGGTCAAACCGTCCAGGGCGACGGAGGGCAGGGTCAAGATGGTCGGGACGGTTTGTCGCCGCTAGAACAATCACCCCTCGGCTTTGGGCAAAGCCATCCATTAAACCCAGCAATTGGGCCACCAGTCTTTTTTCTACTTCCCCTTCAACTTTACTGCGATCGGGTGCCATGCTATCAATTTCGTCAATAAAAACGATACAAGGCGCATTCTTACCGGCTTTCTCAAAAATTCCCCGCAGTTTTTGTTCAGCCTCCCCATAATATTTGCTGATCACCTCTGGTCCGACTAAGGCAATATAGTTAACACCGAGTTCTTCGGCCAAAGCACGGGCGGTCAGGGTTTTACCGGTTCCAGGGGGTCCGACTAAGAGAACGCCGCGAGTGGGTTCAAGTCCTAACTTGGCCAACAAGTCAGGGCGTTTCAGGGGAATGGCAATTAGTTCCTTGAGTTCTTTAATCACTTCCGTCAAGCCACCAACATCTTTCAGGGAAGACGTGGTCGGTCCTTCGGGCGGTGTCACAGTGTCTTCAACCCCTGAATCGGTGGGGGATGAGCGATTGCGATTGACCTCAAAATCATCCCCGCCAGAATTGCTCTGACGAGAAACTCCCCCTGAACGGGGAATACCGCCAGAACGGGGAATATTACTCAAGGGACGGGAATTAAATTGCATTTCGGTTTTAATTTCCCCTTTTTCCAGTTTCTCTTCCAAGATTTTAGCCAGTTCGACTAATTGCTCGAAGCCTTTGAATAATTCTGCCATAAAATTTCTCCTGAGTCAAGTGAAAGATGGGGACTGGGTGATAGATGGGGTTAAGAAGTCCGACTTGATCAGACTAATTACCTTTAAAATAACAGATCTGCCGCGCCTTTTACCCGGGCTAGAGGTTCTACTGACCGGGGTAAACTGGGTAAGCGGATCAAAGTTTGATCTGGGAATAAATCCCGATCAATTTCCTCATTAGCATGATAACGATTCTGCACGACATAACGTTGATAGACTCCCATTTTTTTCAAAGATGCTGTCAATCGCAGTTGTTCGGCAACGATAGCATCTTGGGCTTGCAAAACTCCAATAAATTCTGTATGTTGGGGGTCTTTTAGTTTTTTCTGGGCAGACATCACTTGTTGTCTTAAGGTTCGTAATCGTCCCATTAAATCTACACGCCCTAAGACATTTTGATACTTCATCCAAAGCTTAAAAATCCAACTTAACCAATCTCCTAAAGCCGTTGGCATTTCCAAAAATCGCAGGAGATGACCGGTAGGGGCTGTATCTAAAATAATCAAATCTTGTTGTTTCTGGTCTAATAACTCCATTACTTTTACTAGGGACAACATTTCATCAATTCCTGGCAGAGATTGAGCTACAATTTGTCGCCAAGCTTCCGGAGTATAAGCTAGTTTGATGTTTCCTTCTTCGCTACCTTCACCACTAATCATTTCTGCCAGTTCCCATAAATAATCATCCCGAAATTTTTCTAAAATGATATTAGCATCAACTTCTTGACCACTTAAATTAGCAGTTAATTGTGTGGATTGATGTCCTAACTTTGTCCCAAAGGCATCTCCCAAAGAATGCGCTGGATCAATAGAAATAATTCTAATTTTTTGATCGGGATGACGATTAGCTAACGCCCAACCAATAGCCGCAGCAACGGTGGTTTTTCCCACCCCCCCCTTGCCACCAATGATAATGAGTTGGCGTTTGTCGTCAATAAAATCACTAAAACTCGGCAGAATTTTTTGCGGCCATTGAATAGGAGGCGGCGCAATAAATTCTACTTGTTCGAGGATTTTAATTTGACTCATGATCTGATCTAATGCTTCACCTCCTAGGGGTTCTTTTGCTTGTTGAGGCAGGGTAAAAATTGTCTCTTGACCTGGAATTTTTAGGAATTTATCGAGGAGTTGCTGTTGCTCACTATAGCGATCTAAATTTTGATTAGGATCCGTGAGAATGCGATTAATGAATAAGCTGCCGCAGGGAATATTTAAGTGATGCAAACTATTGAGTAATCGTTCGGTTTCTAATAAACTCATCGGTTCAGCAATTGCCACAATTAAACAAAGGGTAAAATCCTGATTTTGTAGGAGTTGCTTGCCTTCGGTTAATTCTGATTGTGTTTTGACTAAAAAGTCATCCACATCATCGGCATTGTAGGTTTTTGAAAAAGTTTGCGAAATAACACGATGTTTTTCTTGAAACAACTCTAAAGAATTGAGAATAATCTCTAAAAAATCTTTAATTTCCAATAAATTTAAGGTATGACCAGAGGGAGCCATATCAACAACAATTCGATCAACAACATTCTCTATTAGTAATCGTTGAATTTCTAATAGACCCATGATTTCATCTAAACCTGGCCAGTCTAAATCCCAAACAGGAGTTAAATCTTCTCCCTCAACAAAACTGCCCCGTTCTACTAAAAGTTCTAAAAATTTTCCGTATTTTTCTTTAAATTCTAAAAGCAATTTTTCCGCATCTAATGCCCTAACTTTTAAGTTGGGTAAGTCTTTTACCGGTGATGCTTCATCGCTAACTTCTGTTTGCAATACATCCCCTAAAGAATGAGCAGGATCGGTTGAGATTAATAGGATTTGTTCCTCGGGAAATAATTTAGCCCAACGGCGAGCAAATCCACAGGAAAGGGTAGTTTTTCCCACTCCTCCTTTGCCACTAAACATAACTAAATGTCGAGTGTCATAACGACTTAGAGAGTTATTTACCAAGTTAAAGTTAGTCATAGAGAAATCAAGTTAAGTAAAGTGATAGGGGGGAGAAACTTGTCCTAATTGTAATTGCCAACGGGGGCAAGCTTTCTGCCAATGCAAGACTTGCTCGATTAGTAAAGGTTCTTCTTGAAAATTAACTAAAAGATAAATTCGTGATTCTGTAACCTGAGCAGTAATAATCTTCGTTGATGGATAGTTTTGGGTGATTAAATTCACGAGATTTTGCCATTCTGAACCTTGCAAAGTATAAAAATCTTGTTGGGCTTCATAAAGCTGTTTTTTGGCTAAAAAATATTGTCTGCCCTTGCTTTCAGAAGAGAGTACAGGCTCCTCTGGCTTACGGGGAATACATTTTAAAAGATATTCTCCTTTTCCCTCAAGTTCTTCAATTTTTTCTTGATATTCTTGGCCATGAGAACAAAGATGAGTCAGTAAATTTTCTGACTCTAAAAAAGATGTGCCAAAACGTAGGGGTAAAATAGTGGTTTGTTGAAATAATTCACAGATGACTCGATCATGACATAAAACCGATTGAATCAAGCGCTCATCATCATTTTGTAAAGTGTCTAAACAAACTTCGGGTTCGACTACGGCCGAGATATATCCACCAGTTATCAGTAACAATGGGTTAGCCATTCCAACGGGTAATTTTAGGCTTTCTCTGGGGGTTTTCAAAAAAGCGTAAGTATATAGATTGTACAATTTCATAGGGTTTACCAAAAGAAAATTGACGATTTTTTACAAGTTTTTATATTGGGGCGTTGATATGCTAGAATATTCTAAGTTATTCAGGGATTGTTATGACAACCACTCGTTCACCCAGACCAATTAGATCTAAAATTAGCACTATGCCTCGGAAACAATCTGAAGCAGATCAGCAACTTGAGCTTTATAAGTTAATTACTGAAAAACAACGTATCCAAGAAAAATTAGAAATGATGGAGCGGCAGATTCAGCAATTAAAAAATCGTCTCACGTTTGTTACAGAGCAAATTGAGACTACAGAACAAAGTATTCAAAATTTGCGTACAGCCAACCCTCCTAGTTTAAGTTTAGCTAAAAAACCTGATTCCCCCAAAACTGTTGCTCACTCCTCTAATAATTCTAGTAATTTCCAAGCTTTTTACCTAGAATATTAAGGCTTAATCAAGGGCTAGTTCTGACCAAGCTTCAACGAGTTCTTGAGCTTGTCAAAGCCGCCCTTACTAAGTGCCGCTACAATTTGTGATTTTGTCCATGGCCTATAGGGTGGGAAAGATTACCAGTTTAGAGAGAAGATTCAGATTCGTTTTCTGCCGCCTCTTCTTCTAAGGCTTGAATTTTTAATAAAAGTTCTTCTTCCTGAATTTCAAACTCCTCCTCAGAAATGTTGCCCATATCGTAAGATAGTTGTAAGGATAATAATAATTTGTGCAAATTTTCCGCCTCATCATATTCTATATCTGCACGCTCTTGAATCTTCTCCCCAATCCAGATCAGACCCCCAATAGGACCGGTAACAGGAAGAAGTAAAATATCGAGAAACATAACTAATACTCTCCTTAGATAAGTTGGGCAAAGGTATAGGGTGCAGTTAAATTGTTATAGCGAATTCTTAGGCGATCACCAAACTGCTGATCGATCGCTTCAACGTTTTGGCTAAATTCTGGCTCTTGCTCCCAGGGAATTAAATAAGCTGCATTGTAAATCATGTCATCCGTCATCGGATCGCTTTCAATCACCTCTTGGGCGCGATGATTTAATTGGTCTCTAAAGACTTGAATAATGTCTTGTTTCCGTTGCAATACAGTGGCTTCAATGAGTTGACCTATATGAATAATTTCTTCCATATTTAAGTTTTTCCCCATCATCGCATCCCGTTCTTGCTTTAACTTCGGATTAGACTCCAAAGCCGCTTGTAATTCCCACTGATTATCCCAAAAAATCTTAATGCTAACCTCTCGTTGTCCTGACAGTTTAGCAAATAATTCTTTCAGTTGGGTTTTATAGGGAGTAATTAGTTGTTCGGTGACGGATTCCCAGGTTTTGATAACTAAGCCAAACCGCAGGGGCAACAACGTTGTAAACCCTGCTTCCATGACAGTTTCTAATACTTTTTCATGGCAAATTAAATAGCGACGGGATGCCAAATACTTCTCTTTATGAGCAGCGGAGTAGAGAAAACTAAAACCATCAATCATCTCACTGTGAACCGGCTCATTATCAATCCCCTGCAAAACGAGTCCGTCAGGAATTGGTTCCGGAAAGATTCCATACAAATAAAGACCCACTGTCATCAGTATTCTCCCAAATTAAACCGGCTGAGAAGTTAAAACCAAACGAAGCTTTAGATGAATTAAATCTAGTTGAGCTAGACCCAGATCAACATTTCCTTCCACAACAACTCCTGTATTGAGGAGTCTATCCACTAATTCTAACACAGAGGGCTTAATACCCTCCTTTCCAGGATAATAACTCCCCGCTTCCGGTAAAAGAGTGCCAAACTCTCCTAGGTGGACATTTAACTCTTCTGGCTCAACCTCAAAAATTTCACACAAATGGAGAACTTGTTCTTGCAATTTTTGGATACTTTCTGCGGCTCTATCTAAATCAGACTCACTGAGAACCCCTTTTTCCATCCGGCGAATGATTTGGGCTTCGAGCAATTGGCGTACCAGTTCCACGACAGTTAACAGTAAAGGGGCTAAACCAGCTTGGCTATTACTTTCTGGACGGGTCAGCAAGGCTTGATTATCAGAATCGTAAGGTGTGCAAGCAAGTGTCATGGTTGGAATTGGTAAATGAGCAGTTTTTGACGGTGAGTCTCTAGTGGGGAGCTTGGCCAAGAAATTTTATCTGAGGGAAAATAATGATTTGACATACCCCACGCCGTAAACGGAAGTGGATTCTTGTAGCATCACTGCTGAGAATTTCTGGCTTAACGAGTCCACTTGAATTAGATTCTTGGCGAAATCCAACCCAGAGGTGGTTCTCTCCTCAGACTTTTGCGACCTTAAAGAAGCCTGTTCTCGGGGGACCCTACGATACAGTTCAAAACCTCTAAAATAATTGGTTTCTCTGGTACTTGACGCTGAGAGCTTTTACCTATAGGAGCATTCCCCTATAGAACCCCATAACTCTAGTTTTCAAGGTGCGTTTATCCGGCGATGACTGGGTTTTTTAAGCGGTTGCTTACCCAGATCCCTATTCTTAATATCATACATCAGATCAAGTCGCCCTAAAAGGGCGAGGCTTTAAACCCAATTTTTCGGTAAACTTCTTTACCGTTTGAGGATTCAATTGAGGAATTTCAATGTATATAAAGAATGTGACTGATCGTTCGGACTGGGATCACGGCTCTCGATTGCACTTAATTTGGCTAAGGATTTTAAGGCTTGAAGTCGCCGTGAAAGTTCCAGGTTTTCTGCGAATAAAGCTTGGCATTGGCTAGGGAGGTAGGGATAACCTGGCAAGCCGTTAATCGCCGTTTCCCTTGCTTTATCAAGGGGGGCAATCGTCTCGTGTAAATTTCCTAACCTTTGAGGATTCAAGTGAGGAATTTCACGCATCTGAGGGATGTGCTTCATCGTTCGGACTGGTATCATGGCTCTCTATTGCAGTCAATTGGGTTAAGGATTTTAAGGTTTCAAGCTCAGTTTCTAGGGTTTGCAGTCGGAGTGAAAGTTCCCGATTTTCTGCTAGTAAAGCTTGGGATTGGCTATGGAGGTAGGGGTCTCCTTCCCACCAGTTGATTCCCATTTCCCTGGCTTTATCAACAGAGGCAATTAACAAACGAATGCGGATATTGATCAGTTCAGTGGAGGCAATCGAAACGGAAATATCGCCGGCAATCACAATTCCTTTATCTAAAACTCGTTCGAGTATATCCGCTAAACTCGAACCTTGAGTTGCTGTTTTTAGGGAGTTGCTTGACTGGTTTTTGAGCGAGCCAGCAAAAGTGGAAGAAGTCACGGTTGGTTTCACTCAATAAGAGTATAAAATTAGTCTTTTCGCTGGGGCAAGTTGCCTCGCAGTAAAGATTGAATGGCTTTTAACGATTGATTTCCTGTCGAAGGCTCAGAAGTTGACGCTTGGGCATCGGAAGGCTCCGTCTCCTCTACAAAGGATAAGGATTCTAACGGATTGTCCTCGAGGATTTCCCATAAAATCGCTCTTGACTTATCAACAGATAAATTGGTGCGGGACAAAAGAACATCGGCGCAGATATCACGGAAGTCCGAATCAGCGGAGTTGGCCGCAATATCGTGAGAGGCGCAGACTTTAGCAATCATTAAACAAGAGCGCAAACCCGACGTTTTTTCAGTCGCAGTTTTCACACGAAAGGTTTTGACGAGGTTGACAATAAATAAAGCATCTTCTCGACCAATCCCCGTTTTTTGAGCCAGAATTTCAGTCTGAGTCAGTTGGTCTGGTTCAGGCATATTTATAGTTACCAACCGATCCATTAAAGCATCTTGGGTGGCATGAACCCCACAGTATTCTTCTGGGTTGGAGGTGAAAATTGCCCGAAATTGAGAATTGACTTGTAGGTAATCGGGTTGATGGCTAGTGGGCGGCAGGGTGAGAATTTTTTCTTCCAAGGCAGAGAGTAAAACGTTGTTGACCTCAGGCCGAGAACGATTGAACTCATCATAAACTAGGGTAAACCCCTCGCGACAGGCCATTGTTAACCGAGAATCCACCCAATTGTGTTTTAGCTCGTCTTCAACTTTGAGAACGCTGTGGATATAGTTATCCATCAGTTTTTTATGGGTATAACCAGACTGGCTACCAATTAAATCGGAACTGGTAAAGTCATCATCGCCAAAGATTAGCATCACAGGTCTGGCTAAACAATTGGCCAAGTGCATTGCCAAGGTGGTTTTTCCCGTTCCTGCTGGACCACATAGATGGATGGAAAAACCAGCGTTTAGATAACGTAAGGCGCGAGTGGCAACTTGATCAATCGAAGGCGTAACAACAAATTGACCAGGGCGAAGGCAGAGGACGGATCTTCTTGTTTGAGTTTCAGTAAATGTCATAGTTGAAATCTAGTAAATACCATTGTTGACATCCTCACCGCCGTAAACGGACGGTGATTCCTCACCACGCCACCTTTTTAGGATGGTCGCGTCAATGGGGTTGACGCTTCACCAAAAGCGGACGGGTATTCTTGAGCTAACAATTGCCCGTTCAGGTTTCCCTTCATAACCGAGTAGGCAAGGACGCTTGTGTTGCCCGAATTTGACGGCAGGGTTAATCGTCTTTGGCTTTTAAGGCCCACCTCTATAATATCCCAAAAGAGTAGGAACTGTCATCAATTAGCTCTAGAACCTTGATTCTGAAGGTATTTTTAGGATATTCATTAGTCAAGGGGCTAAGGAGCTAAAATTCTTGTCTAGACTACTTTTCCAGACTTGAACAATGACAAGCCCAGATGCAGTCCTTTTCCCTTACCTCCTTTGTCAACAAAAGACTACTAATGACAACATTAACTATAAAGTAAGTGAAGTTTTATAACACTTCTTAATCTACCAGAACCCTAGGGTCGCCCCTACAGGAACTCACCACCCCTACGTTAAGTCTAGAAACCTAGAAAAGCAGGATCAGCATGGTAGGTTTAAAACCAAAGGCTTATTGTTGTACCTTCAGATAGTCCTCTAGTTTAGTCAGGAAAAGGGACTAGAGGGTTTTTACTCTAGCCCTAGGCTTAAGTGGGTTGGAATTAACCTAGAGATTTATTTGCCAAAAACGTAGATAGACAACTCTTGACGAAATTGACGCAAATCGTCTTTTAGCTGTTTCGCTTCCGCTAAACGTCGTTCTTGGAATTGACTTAAATCATCTTTCACCTGTTTGGCTCGATCTAGATGAAGTTGACGTAATTCGTCCTCTAGCTGCTTCGCTGCCGCTAAACGTTGTTCTTGGAATTGACTTAAATCATCTCTCAGCTGTTTGGCTCGATCTAGACGCTGTTGACGTAAGTCGTTCTCTAGCCGTTTCGCTTCAGCTAAACGTTGTTCTTGAAATTGACGTAAATCCTCTTTTTGCTTTTCCGCCTGAGCTAAACGCTGTTTTTGGGTAGCTGTTAAAAACGCAAGGCTTTCTTGTTGAACTTTTTGGAAAGATTGGCGCAAAGCAGTTGCCTGTTCTTGCGCTTGTTTTTGTCTTTCAGTTTTGACATCCAACAAAAAAGCTTGGACTTCTTGCGAGAGTTTAGCTACTTCTCCAGCAATCGATAAACGCTCCTGGCGGAACTTTTCCATGAGAGCAGGCATGGGGTTGTCCTCAATTACTAAATACTATGGAATGGATTAGACCCAATCACCCGTTAGAAAAACCTTGACGGGGACTGGGGGGAGAGACAGTAGATTCCGACTTTTCTGATCATCCCAAAGTCGAGATAGCGAACTACCCTATCAATTATAGACTATTGCGCCCCAAGAGAGGGGTAACTAAACTCAATAGGGATTAAAGAAAAGCCGAGAATCTAGAAAACCTGGTAAGGTTTTAACTGAGCAGATAGGAGAATCTGTGAGCAATCCTTAAGCAGGAACCGCCGCAGATTGAGTCAGACCAACGGCTTCAGCATATTTGAGGTAGGTTTCAACCGAAGCGATGACTACACGAGCTTCAATCGCTAATAATTCGATTCCTACCAAAGAGACGCGAGCCCAGGCATCAATAACGATACCTTTGTCAAGGATGCGATCAATAACTTCAGCTAAGCTAGAGGAAGAGTTGGTTTTTTCGACTGCCATGGTAATAGACCTTTTTGTTAGTTGTATAGAGAGTGTACAGTGCTGAACCCAAAGTTGAGATAGGGAGCTACCTCATCTCAAGGGGCGTGGCCTCACTACCTAAAGAATGGCCTTCCATTGCGCTATTGCGAAAAATAGAGAGGCTCACATTCTGGCGATAGGCGGTAAACCTAGCTACAAGGGTCAAAATCACGGTCACAAAAATAATTTGTCTGAGTCTAGCTTTGTTCTAGCTATCCGTTGCCGTGCCAACCCTATTAACATAGACTATTGCGCCCCAAGAGAGGGGTAACTGAACTCAATAGAGATTAAAGAAAACCCAAGAACCTGCAACACCCGGTCGGGTTTTAACTGAGCAGATGGGAGAATCTGGGAGCAATCCTTAAGCAGGAACCGCCGCAGATTGGGTCAGACCAACTGCTTCAGCATATTTGAGGTAGGTTTCAACCGAAGCGATGACTACACGAGCTTCAATCGCTAATAATTCGATGCCCACCAGAGATACGCGAGCCCAGGCATCAATAACGATACCTTTGTCAAGGATGCGATCAATAACTTCAGCTAAGCTAGAGGAAGAGTTGGTTTTTTCGACTGCCATGGTAATAGACCTTTTTGTTAGTTGTATAGAAAGTGTACAGTGCTGATCCCAAAATTTATCTATCGAGCTACCGCATCTCAGGGGCGCAGCTTCCACTCCAAAAATGACTTTCTATTCCGAAAAATAGTGAGTCTCATAATCTGGTGATAGGGGGTAAACCTAGCTACAAAGGACAAAATCACGTTTACAAAAATAATTTGTATGGGTCTAGCTTTGTTTTCGCTACCCGTTGCCGTGTCAACCTGATCATTTATAGACTATTGCGCCCCAAGAGAGGGGTAACTAAACTCAATAGGGATCAAAGAAAAGCTAAGAATCTGCAAAACCCTGTAGGGTTTTCACTGAGCAGATGGGAGAATCTGGGAGCAATCCTTAAGCAGGAACCGCCGCAGATTGAGTCAGACCAACGGCTTCAGCATATTTGAGGTAGGTTTCAACCGAAGCGATAACTACACGAGCTTCAATCGCTAATAATTCGATGCCCACCAGAGATACGCGAGCCCAGGCATCAATAACGATACCTTTGTCAAGGATACGATCAATAACTTCAGCCAAGCTAGAGGAAGAGTTGGTTTTTTCGACTGCCATGGTAATAGACCTTTTTGTTGTTTTCATAGAGAGTGTACAGTGCCGAAATCATCAAGGGTTCAGAAATCCATTTCGTTTTTCTGCCTTCATCACTTCAGCATTTGAACAATAACACCCTTTTTTTGTCGGTGTCAATACCTAATCTCGATTTTTTCGTTAAGAAATATAGTTAATTCTCAGTTTTGTGCTTAATAAATGTAGTCAATTCTCAGAAAAGGCGGGTCAAGGTCGTTGCTGCTACCTTTTTTTCTAAGCAAAACTGCCCATTGGGAGAGCAGGGCGAGCGCACCTAAAAACAAAACAAATACAAGAACCTTGCGGGGATAACTGGACTTACCCCCCCCAAGAAAAATAATCAAACCCTTACCCCAAGCTAGTCTTGGCGATTGTTCGACTACCTTTGACTAGCTACAATCGACTCAGAAGGGTAGCTGGAGCCTGTTTTGATGGACACAGGACAAATAAACTAATAGTAAAAGCCTTGCAAAGCAAGGCTTTTAGGTGCTTAAGGCACGAATGTATTGAAATTTTAGTTTTAACGTTCGCTATCTTAGGTGTTATTTGCGGGGACCAGGGGTGGACAGACTTGACAATCTAGCCATCACAATGCGAAGATGTGTGATGGGAAATTCTTGCTTCACAGAAACCTGCTTTTTGAGAGAGTCCCAACGAGTCTTACAGTCTCTCCACAAGCTTAAACTCCTGACTGCCCATCAGCATTTGTTGACAGGATTCTTATTCCTTCTGATCTTAAATTCTTGGCTGCATTCGTGATAGGTCTTGCATTCTGGACTTATTCATCTTTATATCATTTTTCAAAAGTAATGACAGACTTAGTTGATGATTTCAAAGCGCAATCCCTCTGGGAGAAAGGAATTGCACTTTCAGATGTTAGTCACGACTATTGAAAATTGGTATTAGCTATTTTTTCGGGGACTCTAGCCACTATTTTCAGAGATTGCTGTAATGCGGATTGGTTGAGGTCCGTTTAGGTGGATTGACTAGCCAGAAATTGTCTTTGATAGTCTAAAAACTGGCCATGCCATTCCGCAAAACGACGCTCCCCATCTTTGACCAAAAGTTGGCGGTAGGCTTCCGAGGAAATCCAAGGCTTTGTTGGACGTTGTTGGGCAGAACGAGCTTGGTATTCAGCCCTTGATTGACGGCAGTGGTTGTGATAATTTTGGTGCCATTCCTGATAGCGCCGTTCTCCATCCCGCACGAGGGCTTGGCGATAGGCTTCTGAAGATAGACTCATGGTGTTACTCCTTTTCAAATCCCTTGATGGCTTGCCCAGAATCATAACACAATCCGCGCACTACCGAGCGCTGACCTCTCGTCAAGTTACGATCTAGGCCCTTGCCTTCAGTGGCAAGGTTTCTTGGCTATCTTAACTGCTGCATTTTGTCTAGGTTTGCATAGTGGCTCTACAGACTGACACCGCAAGCTCTGCGGCCAAAATATTTTTACTGGCAGTACCACTCTAGAACATATCGTGTAAATGCGCTAGTATTTAAATTAAAGCCAACCTGAAATGGCGGGGTTTCAGCCCAAAATTTTCGATGATGTTGTTTAATTTGATCCTAACCTATTGTAGGTAAAATATACACTTTAGTTATTAATCTGGTAATTTTTTTGTCCTGGGGAGCCTGATTGAGCAAAGAAATGCTATATTTCTATTAGCACCGTTGCCAAAATCTCTGGAAAGTTGAGTTACTAATATGGTTAAAATTATCGGTCGTCAATGCTTGGGAAGAAAACCCGTTTACGATATTGGTGTGGAGAAAGATCATAATTTTTTGCTGGGCAACGGGTTAATTGCCTCCAATTGTTTTAATAAATCTCACTCCACTGCCTACGCTTACGTTACCTATCAAACTGCTTATTTAAAAGCTAATTATCCTGTGGAATATATGACAGCGTTACTAACTGCTAGTAGCGATAATCAGGATAAGGTGGAAAAGTATCGAGAAAACTGTCAGAAAATGAATATCGATGTTGAACCTCCCGACATCAATCGATCGCAAAAACATTTTACCCCGATTGGGCGCAAAATTCTCTTTGGTTTGTCCGCAGTTAGAAACCTGGGCGAAAATGCGATCGAGGCTATTTTAAAAGCCCGGGAAGCAACAGCAGGAAAGTTTACTTCCTTAGGGGATTTTTGCGAGCGTGTTGATTTGCGAGTGATCAACAAAAGAGCTTTAGAAACGCTAATTTATTGTGGTGCTTTTGATAAAATTCAACCGAATCGCCATCAATTAATTGAAGATTTAGAATTAGTAGTTGCTTGGGCGCAAAAACGCACCAAAGAGAAAGAAAGTGGTCAAATGAATATTTTTGATATGCTAGGGGGTAGCACAGAAAATAAACAAGAATCCGAGTTTGAACAGTCTCCCAGTGCAACCGCAGTAGAAGATTTTTCCCTACAGGAAAAGTTAAAACTGGAAAAAGAACATTTGGGGTTTTATGTTTCCGAACATCCTTTAAAAGCTTTACAAAGAGCCGCTCAAGTCCTATCTCCTATCAATTTAGCTGACTTGGAAGAACACAAAACCAGAAAAAAAGTCAGTGCCATTGTCCTATTAAATGCTGTCAAGAAAATTATGACCAAAAAAGGGACTCCCATGGCCTTTTTAACCCTAGAAGATGCCTCGGGACAGTCGGAAGCGGTGGTTTTTTCCGATACCTACGAACGTCTGCAAAAATTATTAGTGGAGGAAGCCACTTTAATGGTGTGGGGAAAAGTTGATCGCCGAGATGATCGGGGACAATTAATTATCGAAGATGCGGAACCGATCGAAACCATTAAAATGGTGATGGTTAATTTATCGATGCAAGATGTCGTCAACCAAAATCGTCAAAATCTTCTTAAAAGTATTCTGCAATCGGGAGACAAACAAAAGGCAAAAGTTCCCGTTATTGCCACCATCGGTGCGGGAACTCAGCGTCAATTTGTGCGTTTAGGACAAAACTATTGGGTAGAAGATGACAATTCGGTGCTAGAGTCTCTAAAAGTTGCGGGTTTTCTGGCTAATTCTGCACCTTTGATTAATCATTAAATGCTAACTGGCAATCACTCAAGAGCCATGATTGCGCTAATATTGTTCCCGTAAAACCTTCTCGATTTCCTGTTTCGATAATAATTCTCTCTCGACCCACAAATCAAGACAAATATGGATTTTGATCACCTCTTTGATACTATTGCCACTCTTGTCCTCCATCATTCTCCTAGTGGAATGGAAACGGAAATCGATCGCTTTTTACTAGAACGCTTTCAAGAGTTAGGATTAGAAACATGGCAAGATCAAGCGGGAAATGTCATCGGCAAGATTAAAGGACAAGATTCGACCAAAAAAATTGCTATTACTGGTCATAAAGACGAAATTGGCGCTATTATCAAAGCAATTAATCCCGATGGTACTCTGCAAATTCGCCAACTTGGGGGAGCTTTTCCTTGGATTTACGGAGAGGGAGTGGTGGATATTATCGGTGATAGGGAAACCAGCTCGGGGATTCTCTCCTTTGGTTCCCGTCATATTTCCCATCAATCCCCGCAAAAAGTCCAGCAGGAAAACACTCCCGTCACCTGGGAATCCGCATGGATAGAGACGAAATTGACTCCGGAAGAATTAGACGCTTGCGGGGTGCGCGTCGGTAGTCGAGTCGTGGTGGGAAAACACCGAAAACAACCCTTTCGACTAAAAGACTACATTGCCAGTTATACCCTTGATAATAAAGCTTCCGTGGCGATTCTTTTGGCATTAGCAGCCAGAATAATTAACCCCGCAGTGGATATATATCTGGTTGCCTCAGCTAAGGAGGAGGTAGGAGCCTTAGGAGCCTTATTTTTCACGGCAAATAACCGCTTAGATGCTTTAATTGCCCTAGAAATCTGTCCCCTCGCTCCTGAATATCCGATTAAGGATGGCAGCAATCCTGTGTTATTGTCTCAGGATGGTTACGGTATCTATGATGAGCAATTAAATCAAGAATTACGAACCGCGGCCGAAAAGGCGGGAATACCGCTGCAATTAGCCATTATTAGTGGTTTTGGTAGCGATGCCTCCATTGCCATGAAATTCGGTCATATAGCTAAGGCCGCTTGCTTAGGTTTTCCCACCCAAAACACCCACGGTTATGAAATCGCCCATTTAGGAGCCATAGCTAACTGCATTAGCATATTAGAAGTTTATTGTCAACTAATTTAGCTATTTTTAGCAAAAAACCAGAGCATCAATAGAACAATAGCGATTGCCAATCCGCTAAAAACAGTATTTTTATGCTGCTCTAACTGCATGGGTGCGGGGGGTTCTTCTTTTTTCTGTTTATTTGTTCCCTTTTTAAATTGCGGTGCGCTATCGGGAAGTTTCTCTAAATCGGGAATCTTCGTCATCCACTCATCTGGACGTTTGAGACGGGGAGCTTCGATAATATAAAGCAGACGCTTGGCCTGTTCGCGAATTTGATAGATAGGATGGGTAATAAGTTGCCTACAGATTTCACTAGCTTTTTCCCCCTCTCCTAACCCCTGATGGGCAGAAATTAACCAAATTTGGATCTCGCCCCCTGCTCGGGATCCTAAGGAAATTAAGGATAAAGCCGCATTTAATTGCTGGATACTAAGACGATATTGTCCACGCTCAAAGGCACTGATTCCAGCTTGATAAAGGTCTTGAAAAGAAGGATTTTCGGCCACGGAGTCAAGATCGAGATAAATAAAATTTTACATAAGTATAGCAACAGGTAAGAAGCAACAGGAAACTCTCGGCCATTGAGAATGAGAATCTCGGCAAAAATCCGGTACACTTTCTGGTAAACCTGTTCAAGCTGCACGAAATGAAAGAGAGGAACTCTCTGTTACTAATTATATTAGCGATCGCCACTATACTAATTAGTCTAGTTTTAGGGATTGTATTTGACAAAAAAGCAGCCTTATTAGGAATTTTGGCAGTTCCTGCCATGGTCGCTTCTTTTATCCATCCCCGTCTGGGATTATTAGCCCTAATCATCTATCTTCCCCTCAGTAGTACCGTCACTTTTGCCGTGGTGAGAGTTTTTCAGGTATTGGGCAACCTAGTTCGCTACGATCAATCCCATCTTCTCTACAAAATCGCCAAGGATGCCTTTTATTTCCCCGCTTTAGCGGCAATTTTAATTAAAACCAAAACTTTTAAGCAATTACGCCCCCAAATCAAGCCTTTTATCATCATAACTTTGATTTTACTTGCCAGCAGCCTGATAACTTTTCTTTTTGTCAATCTGCCCCAAGGATCAATTGCTGTGGGAATTGTGGGATTAAAAATCCTCCTAAGTTATATTCCCCTAGTTCTCTGTGGCTACTATCTAATCGAGCAAAAACGGGATTTATTCGTGGTTAATCGGCTTTTAATCGTGATTATCTTAGTCTGTTGTGTTTTAGCTCTAATTCAATACTTCTTACTCGTCCAAGGTATCTGTCCTGATAATGAATTCCTCAATCAACTGGAAGTTCTTGTCCCGAAATCCGACACCGAATTTTATCCGAATATTACCGAAAAAGCCACCTTGAAAGCTCAATGTTTTGTCGGCGGTTCATTGTTGTATAATCCCGATCGAGGCTTAATTCGTCTCCCCGGCACATTTTCCGATCCTTGGCAATGGGGTTGGTTTTTAGTATCTAGTAGCGTCATCAGTTACGCGGCCAGTTTTAGTGATCCGCAAAAAAGATGGCGCGTCGCTGGTTGGGTGGCCATGGTTTTAGTCTTGCTTGCGACTCTGGTTTCTGGACAAAGATTACCTTTTTTGCTAGTACCTTTGTTTTACTTGGTTCTTTTTATTGTTACTAGCAAAAGTAAACGAAAGTTACCATTAAAATTGGGAATCTTGGGACTGATTTCCCTGCTCGCGGTGACGTTAATTCCCTTTATTCAGGAAAGAGGGCTAAATTTTCTCGATCGCTGGCTCTATTCGTCTCCAATTGACTTTGTAGGCAATCAAATGCAGTGGATGTTCAATTATGTACAGCTTTTTGGTTTTGGTTTAGGCACAGCCAGCAGTGGCGCTCGTCATCTAGCGGGAGAAGAAGGGATAAGACTAATTGAAACCTACTACGCTAAACTCCTCTACGAAATCGGTATCGTCGGTTTTATCGCTTTTATGGCACTGGTGACAATTCTCTGTATTCTCACCTTTAAAGCCTATTTAAAAGTAAAAAATGCCGCTTTAAAGCATTGGGGTCTCTGTATCTGGATTTTCCTACTTTTTATTAGCTATAATCCCTACTATTATCCTCTCTCCGTCGAGCCTGTTTCTGTTTACTATTGGTTATTCGCTGGAATATTGCTAAAACTGCCGGAAATCAGCGACAAATTGGAAGATGATGCGAGATTTTCCCAAAAAAATCAAGTGGAGAATTAAGAGGATTTTTATCGATAATTACATTATCTCTCGACTGATAAGCTAAACGGCTTTTACTTCGGATCACCGATATAGACTCCAAAAGGGTTATAGCTATTGGATCATGCAGGTTAAGCGCCGTTTAGCTTAGGAGTTAACCGCAATGACAGCAGAAACCGTTACCTATTCCCTGGAATCTGTCCTTAAGGAAATTAAAGATAGTATTAAAGGTGTTGATCGAAAGCTAGACACCTTCCAGAAAGATGTTGAGCAAAAGCTAGACAATCTCGAAAAAAGGTTTGAGCAAAAGCTAGACAATCTCGAAAAAAGTTTCGATCAAAAGCTAGATAATCTCGAAAAAAGGTTTGAGCAAAAGCTAGACAATCTCGAAAAAAGTTTCGATCAAAAGCTAGATAATCTCGAAAAAAGGTTTGAGCAAAAGCTAGAAACTTTACAGAAAAATGTCGAGCAAAAGCTAGAAACCCTACAGAAAAATGTCACCGATGTCAAGATAGGACTAGCAACTTTAACAGAGAAAGTCGATAGTATGGATAATCGACTGATCAAGGTGGAAGGAACCCAAAGTAACCAAATTTGGACATTAATAACTCTTTTGAGTGGTTCCTTGATTGCTGTGGGGTTCCGTGCTTTTTTTATGGGCAACAATCCCTAGTCGCTCGCTGTAGAGTAACGAGACTTTCTCGCTTGTACCACCCGATACCCTGCCCCCGGGAAAAACTTTTTCGGCAAGCCCCTGTTTTTTTATACACTTTATTTAAACAGTTTGAGTTATAAAATAACCGGCATGACTCAACCCACACTGCGCTCTAGTGTCTTAATTGTCGATGATTTGCCCAATAATGTGAGGCTATTGTCGATTATGCTCACCGAGAAGGGTTATCAGGTACGCAAAGCGATTAATGGACAGATGGCCCTGAATACAGTGCGATCGCTAATTCCCGACCTGATCCTCCTTGATATTAATATGCCCGATCTCAATGGTTATCAAGTTTGTGAACAGTTAAAAGCTGATGAAAAAACCAGAGAAATTCCCGTGATTTTTATTAGCGCTCTTGATGATGTCTTAGATAAAGTCAAAGCTTTTCAAGTGGGAGGTGTCGATTATATTTCTAAACCTTTCCAAGGGGAAGAAGTGATGGCCCGCATCGAAAATCAATTAACTATTTGCCGTCAAAAAAAACAACTACAAAACGAAATTCAAGAACGTCAAAAAACTGAGGAAACCTTAGAAATTTATCTTCATGCTGTCTCTCATGATCTCCGCAATCCCGTGATCGGGATGTCAATGATATTAAATAATTTAATTAAAAATTCTCAGGGAGAAACTAAAGAAGTATCCCGGAAGATTTTACAACAGATGGCCGACAGTTGCGATCGACAATTAACTTTAATTGATTCTCTCGTCGAAACCCGACAAAATGATCTTTGGGGAGTTTCCCTAGAACTAAAGCCTTTATCTCTCTACGAAATCGGTCAACAGATCAGTCAGGAATGGGAGTTAAGATTAAAGGAAAATCAAGCAACTTTAATTAATAATTTTTCCCCCGATTTACCCTTAGTTAATGCCGATGCTCACCATCTCTGGCGAGTTTTTGAGAATTTATTAGCCAATGCCCTTAAACACAATCCCCAAGGAATAATTATCACTTTATCCGCTAGACTAGAGGGCAATTATCTCTGGTGCAGCATTGCCGATAATGGGGTGGGAATTAGCGAAACCCAGAGAAAACAATTATTTGATCGCTATCAACGAGGCAACAATAATAATCAGATTAGTTTAGGACTAGGTTTATATCTATGTCGTCAAATTATCCATGCTCACGGAGGTGAAATTGGCATTATGAATAATGACGAAAAAGGTTCACAATTTTGGTTTACTTTACCCTACTAAGCTGTTGACTAAGTAGGTAGATGTTAAAAACTTTCAGACACCCCCCTTATCAAGGGGGGATTAAGGGGGGATCTATCTTCAATTTAATTATAACCAGCTACTTAAGTAGGTAGGCGTTAAAAATTATCAGATCCCCCCGCCTATCGGCACCCCCCTTATCAAGGGGGGCAGGGTAGGGCTGTTTCATTCTCCCATCAGAATATCAAAAGTAAAAGCGATCACTATCAGGTAAAATGAGAAGTGACCGCCAACCTTTCAAATATATGTTGAGCTTAATAGAAAAACTGAAACAAGTCAAGGACTTTCGGA